>JAGVLI010000568.1 GCA_020054355.1 Planctomycetales bacterium
CCGCCGGCACGGGCAAGACCTACACCCTGGAGCAGCTCGTCTTGCGGCTGCTGATCGACCAGGGCGTGCCGCTCGATGAAATCCTGCTCGTCACCTACACCGACAAGGCTACCGGCGAGCTGCGCGGCCGGCTCCGCGCCGCGCTCGAAAAGAAACAGCAGGAAACACCGGAACAGCGGGCCACGCTGCAAACCGCCCTGGATGCCTTCGACCGGGCGTCGATCTGCACCATCCACGGCTTCTGTCAGCGCGTGCTGCAAGAATACGCTTTCGAGAACGGCCAGGATTTTCGCTCGCAGCTGGTCCACGACCAGGACCTGCTGCCCGCCTGCTTGCGCGAAGTTCAGCGCCGACTCTGGCGGCAGGATTTCGGCAGCCGGCTGCCGCTCATCCTGGACCTGGCGGGGTACAGCCAGCCGGGCGGCGCAGAGCAGTGGGAACAGCGGGTCAGCCGGTTGGTCGGCAATTTCCGGCCGAGCTGCGATCATCGCTTCCATCCGTCCTTGCAGCAGGACTGGGTCGGCCGGCTCGACGAGTTTGAAGGCCATTTGCGCGCCGAACTGCCGGGCTTGCGGAAACTGGCCGGCGAAGCGCCGCGGCTGGAATTGCCGGAAGCGCACCACTGGCACGTTGGCTTTGGGCAACTCGACTACCGGTCTGATTGGCGGGAGCCGCGCCGCTCGGGAATCCTGCTGCCGCTGCTCCGCTGGCTGGCCGAGCCAGAAGCGACGGTCAATCCGATCGCATCCTTTCGGCGGTTGCTCTGGTATTCCTCCAGGTCAACCAATTCCTTCGGCGAACACGGCTTCACGTTGCTATCGGACAGACTGACCCAAAAAGCGAAAGCCCAACTTCCGGATCGCTGCCCCGGTTTGGCCGATGCCGTGCGGATCGTCGAAGCCATCCGAGCGCGGTACGACGGGCTGGCCCTGGCGCATCAACTCGTCGTCCGCACCGTCTGCCAGTTGCAGGACCAGCTGGCCCAGCTGAAGCGCGAGCGCGGCTTGCAGAGCTTCGACGACTTGCTGACCCGCGTCGATGCCGCCCTCGATCCGCTGCGGAACCCACGCTCGGCGGACCTGCTCCAGGCACTGCGCCAGCGCTACCGCTACGCGATCGTCGATGAGTTCCAGGACACCGATCCGGTGCAGTGGCGCATCTTCCAGGGCATCTTCGTAACGGACGCCGCGCAGCACCGCCTGATCGTGGTCGGCGACCCCAAGCAGGCGATCTTCGGCTTTCGCGGCGCGGACGTGCATACGTTCCTGCACGCCAGCCAGCGCTTGACGGAGCAGCACCAGGCCGAGCCGCACAACCTGGCCGTCAACTGGCGTACCTGCCCGGACTTGCTCGCAGCGCTCAATTGCTTGTTCGCTGCCGGCGGCTGGTTCGCGGACAGCGGCATTCGCTATACCCCGGTCCAGGCGCCGCCGGACGCCCAGCAGCCCAATCGCCTCGTGGCGGATCGCACCGGCCGCGCCGCCCTGACCCTGGTGGACGTGACCGGCAGCGACACGCTGATCGGCGCGCGGGCCGACAACGCCCGCTTCCTCGTCGCCGAGATTCAGCGTTTGCTCGCCGGTCCGGCGGAGGCCCCCGCGCTGGAGTTTTCCATCAAGGGCGACCTGCGCAAGTTGCGACCGAGCGATATTTGCATCCTGGTCCAGAAGCGCAAGGAAGCAGCGCCGGTCATTGAGGAACTGTGCCGGGCCGGGATTCCCTATTCGTTTCACAAGCAGCCCGGACTCTGGCAGTCCGCCGAAGCAGTCCACCTCGGCTACCTGCTGCGGGCGCTCGCAGCGCCGGACGAGGCGCAAGCGTTCCGCAAGGCGCTGCTGACGCGCTTCTATCGCGTCCGGCCGGAAGACCTGGCGCGCTGCGATGAATTGCCGCTGAATCACCGCATTCACGAGTTCTTTCGGCACTGGCGAAAGCTCGCCCAGGAGCGGAGCTGGGCCGAGTTGTTTCAATCGCTCCTGGAAGACACCGGCATCCAGCTGGTGGACTGCCGGGAACCGGACGCCGAGCGCCGCCGGGCCAACTTGCGAATTATCGTGCAAACGCTGCTGCAAGCGGCGTACCTGCAAGACCTGGACCTGCCCGGCCTGCTGGAAGTGTTCGAGGATTTTCGCCAGCGGCCCGGCGACGAGGAAACCGACCTGCAGCCGGTGGAGACCGAAAAGCCCAAGGTCCACATCCTGACCATTCACGCGGCCAAGGGACTGGAGTACCCCATCGTCTTCCTGGCGGGCGGCTTCACGCAACGGCCTCCATCGGACTGGTACACCTATCGCGACGCGGCAACCGGGCAAACGGTGCTAGACCTGGAAAAGGGTCAGGACGCGAAGCAGCTGCACGAACTGGAACGCAACGCCGAGGATCGACGACTGCTCTATGTCGCCCTGACGCGCGCCATGTTCAAGCTCTACGTCCCGCGCGTGGCGGCGGAAGGGAAGAACTACCGTTTTCCCGGTCCCATCGCGAAAATTCTCGCGCCGGCCATCGACCTGTCGGCAGTCGAAACGCTGGGAAGGCCGCTGGCCGAGAAAGTCGGCGCGCGGCTGGGATTCTTCGCCGGCCCCGCTCTGGGACGGCCCGTGGACGGGCTTGTAGGTCAGGCTTTCCAGCCTGACGGAAGCGCCCCTGGCGGGCGGGACGTCCAGGGCGCTGCGGGTCAGGCTGGAAAGCCTGACCTACAAGACGCGATCGGGCCGGCAGTTCCTTGCACCGGGACTGGTGCGCCGCTGCCAGCAGCGCCGGACGAACTGTTCCCCACTCTCGACGCGGACCTGGCGCGGCGGCGCATCCTGATCCGCTCCTTCTCCAGCCTGCATCGGGAAGCAGTGCAGACCGAGCGGGAAAGCCCGATGTACGCCGGCCATTTGCCGCGCGCCGACGACGATGCCGTCGAAACCCTGGACGAGCAAGCGCTGCTGCGCGGCCCGGTCTTCGGCGAGATTGTCCATGCGGTGCTGGAGCATTGCGACTTCGCCGCCGTGCTGGCCGCCGCCGATCCGCTGCACTTGCTGAAGCCCCAATCCGCCGCGCGGGCGCTGATCGACGAGCAACTGACGATGCACCTGGCCGAGTTGCCCGCGCTCGACGAGACGGAAGGCGCTGCCGATCGCTGC
>JAGVLI010000216.1 GCA_020054355.1 Planctomycetales bacterium
CGGCCCGCACCGCGCCGCCCTGGGCGAAGGTCTGCATCGGCTTGCCGGACGCCAGGTCCCAGATGCGCGTCTGCTTGTCGGCGGCCCCGGTGACGACCTTGCCCTTGTCCACGCTGAAGGACAGCGACAGCACCTCGGCGGGATGAGCCAGCGAGGCCAGTTCCTTGCCGTCGGCCACGTTCCACACTTTGACGGTCTTGCCGGCGGCCGCGCCGACTTGCGTGAAGTCGCGGCTGAAGGACACGGCGCCGATGGTGGCTTCCAGCGGACCGAACGCCTTCAGCACTTTGCCATCCGCCAGGCTCCAGAGCTTGACGGTCTTGTCCACGCCGCCGGAAAGCGCCTGGGCGCCGCTGGCATGGAACTGCACGCCGGTGGTGCCGCCGGCATGGCCCTCGAGCAAGCCGAGTGCGCCCACGTCCAGCAGCCGGGCATGCTTGTCCATGCTGGCCGAAACCAGGGTGCGATTGTCGGCATGGTAGCTCAGCGCCCGCACCGGCGCTGCATGATCCGCGAAGGTTTGCAGTTCCTTTCCGGTGGCCACGTCGAAGACACGCACGACGTTGGCATTGTTGTCGGCGAAGCCTGCGGCGATGCGCAGTCCGTTCGGACTCAGCGTCACGCTCTGCGGCGGGGTTGGCAGCGCGACGGCGGCCAGCGGCTTGTCGATGGCGGTATCCGGAGTCCAGACCTTCACGGTCTTGTCGGCGCCCGCCGAGACGACTCGCAGGCCGTCCGCGCTGATGCCCACACCCGTGACCGGCCCGCCGTGGGCGGCGATCGATTTCAATTCCTTGCCGTCGGCGGCGTTCCAGAGCTTGACGGTCTTGTCGTCGCTGCCGGAGACGATGCGGTCGCCCTTGGGGCTGAAGGCTGCCTGACGCACCGGCCCGGCGTGAGCAGCCTGCCAGACCAGCGGATTACTCCAGAGGCGGGCCGTCTTGTCGGCGCTGGCGGTGACGAGTTGCTTGCCATCGGCGTGGAAGCCGCCGGCCACCACGGGGCCATCGTGAGCGAAGAAGACACTCACTCCGGTCGCTAACGCTCCCGGCTCGCCTCGATTGAGGATATACACGCGAGCCTTGTGGTCCGCGCCGCCGACCAGCAAGCGGTTGCCATCGGGGCTGAACGCCACGCTGCGCACTTCGGCGGGCGTGGGGATGCTCCCTGCGAGCTTGCCGTCGGCCAGGTTCCAGACCTTCACCGTTTTGTCCGCGCCGGCGGAAGCCAGTTTTGTGCCGTCCTTCGTGAGCGACATCCCGGCAACGGGCGCGCCGTGGTCGAGCTTCAGCTTCGACATGCCGTCAGCGATGTTCCAGACTTGCACGCTCTTGTCCTGGCTGGCGGACACCAGCTGATCGCCCTTGGGCGTGAACGAGACGGCATTCACCGGACCCGTATGTCCCGCGAACGCCTTGGTTTCCTTGCCTTCATTGACATTGAAGAGCCGCAGGCTGTTGTCCGCGAAGCCGGCGGCAAGGGTGTTGGGGTCCGCACCGAACGCAATGCTCTGCACCGGCGCGGACAGGTTGGCGATCTTCTTCAGCTCCTTACCGTCGGCGACGTTCCAGACAGTGATGGTCTTGTCCGCGCCGCCGGCCGCGATGCTGGCGCCGTTGCCGCTGTAGGCCACGCAGTTGATCGCCAGGGCGTTGCCCGGAAACGCTCGCTCCATCTGGCCGTTCGCCAGGTTCCAGATGCGGGCTTGCTTGTCGTTGCTGCCGGTGAGGAGCTTGGTGCTGTCGGGACTGAGCGCCGCACTGGTGACGGCATCGGGATGCACGAACGCCTTCGGCGCGACCGGGGGGAATTGCCAGAGCTTGACGGTCCCGTCCTCGGACGCGGACAGCAATTGCTGGCTGCCGGGATGGAACGCCAGGGAAGTCACCGCCGCGGTATGCCCGCCGATCAGGTCGGTCTGCATGCCGTTGGTCTGGTTCCAGCTGCGGATGGTGGCATCGTCGCCGCCGGAGACCAGGGCGGCGGCATTCGGACTCAGCGCCACGGCCGTCACCACTCCGGCATGACCGGGGAATTGCCGTTCGATCTGGTTGTTCGCCAGGTTCCAGCTGCGGACGATCTTGTCGTTGCCGCCGGTAATCAGCCTCTTCCCGTCTGGAGTCAAGAAGGCGCTGACCACGGCATCCGGATGCACCAGCGCCCGGGTCGGCACGGCCGGCAAGGCCCAGACCTTGAGCGAACCATCGCCGCCCCCGGTCAGCAGCTGCGTGCCCTGCGGATGGAACGAAACGCCCGTCACCGGACCTTGATGGGCCACGCTCTGGTTGATGAGCTTGCCGTCGGCGGCATTCCAGAGGAATAGCCGCTGATCCACCGTGCCGGCCGCGACGGCATCGCCCTTGGGCGAAAGCGCCAGCGCGGCGATTGCCGCCTGGGGGCCGGCGAACTGGCGGACCACGTCGCCCTTGGCCACGCCTACCTGCCGTATCACTTTGTCCGCGCCGGCCGCAAAGACCTGGTTGCCATCGGCGGAAAGCGTCAGGGCGGTGATGGCTTCGCCCTGGGGCGGCAGGGGACGCGGCGGCACGACCGGCAACGCCCAGAGCTTGAGCAGGCCGTCTTCGCCCACCGAGGCGGCAAAAGTGTTAGCCGTCTGAAATAGCACCGCATGGGCCGGCCCGGTGTGCGCCGCCAGTTGCGAGATTGCTTCGCCCTTGGTGGGGTTCCAGAAGCGCACGGTGCCGTCCGCGCCACTGCTGGCCAGCACATCGCCCTTGGTGTTGAAGGCGACGCCGTTGACTGCCCCCGCATGGCCAGGCATGTTGAACAGGAGCTTGCCGTCGGCGGGATTCCAGAGTTTTACCGTCCCATCCTTGCCCGCGCCGGCCAGGAGCTTGCCGTCGGCGCTGAGGGCCAGGCCGTGAACGGCGTCCGCATGGACGAAGTCGCGCAGCGGGGTAGTGATCGGCACGTCCCAGATCTTCGCCTGATTGTCCGAACCGCCCGAGGCGAGCATGGCCCCGTTAGGACTGAAGGCCACCGCCAGCACCAGGTTGATATGGCTGCCAGCCGCCCCGCCGAAGGTCTTGATTTCCTTGCCCGTCGCTGGGTCCCAGAGCCGCACCGTCTTGTCGAAGCTGCCCGTGGCCACGAACTTGCCGTCCGGGCTGAAGGCGATGGAGTAGATCGGTTCCGCATGCCCTTTCAGCACGGTCAGGACGCCGTCCGGGGCGGCCGATTTGTTCTGGGCCTGGCCGGGAGGCTGCAAATCCGCCAGCGCCAGCATCAGGTAGGAGAGCACGCCCCAGCGGCACAGGCGAAAAACGGCGGTAGCCATGATGCGAGACTCCGTGGCAGGGAAGTTCGAGCGCGAGCGGACGGCAAGCGTGGGGGGCAGGCTGGTAGTTTCGCACGCCACCGGGGAAGTGTCAACCGCTTCGCCGCCGAATGGATTCCCTCGAACTGCATTGTCGCGGCTGCTAAAATGATGCAAGTAGGCCAATGACGATTGCGGGGAACCAACATGAACCTGGAAATCGAAGCCGTCTACGAGAACGGCGTCCTGAAGCTGGATCGGCCGCTGCCGTTGCACGAGCAGCAGCGGGTCAAATTAACCGTGCAGATGCCCGGCAGGCGGGCGCGGCTGAGCTATGGGTTGCTCGCTTGGAAGGGCGACCCCAAGGAACTGGAACGCCTAGCTATGGACCCTGAGTTTGGAATTCTGGAGAGTCCATGAACTTCGGAGATGTTCCTGCCGGCGTCACAGTGTTCGTGGATGCGAACATCTTTATCTTCTACTTTGGCGCCCACCCGATTTTCGGGCCGCGCTGTCAGCAGTTGCTGGATCGCATTGACAACCACGAGATCGGAGGCGCTACTTCCTCCGTGGTGCTAAGCGAGGTCAATCATCGATTGATGACTCTGGAGATATCCAACCTGCTCGGTTGGCCCATGTCGGGCTGCGGCCAGAGGTTGAAACGGCATCCTGCCCACGTGATGAATCTCACACATTATCGGAAAGCGCTCGACGAAATTTCCTTGCTTGGCCTTCAAGTTCTTGCCATCGGTGGCCCGCAGGTTTCCGCCGCGGCGCATGTGTGTCGGCAAAGCGGTCTTCTTACCAACGACGCTCTCATAGTCGCGGCAATGCGCGAGCATGGCCTGACGCACCTGGCCAGCAACGACAGCGACTTCGACCGAGTTCCTGGCTTGCTTCGCTACGCTCCTTTGTAAATCCCTTCCGGGAAGGAAATAGAAGATGTCCGCCAGTCTGCGAGCACTCTTGCACGAAGCCATCGACTATGCCGGCGTGTTTCCGCCGGCGGTGTTGCCTCTCGACCAATCCATCAAGAATTACGCCCGTTATCGGAAAGACCCGGACAGCTGGATGCTCGGCCGTTTCGTGTGCGGCATCGGCCACCTGAACGCTCTCAGACCCTATACGGAACTGTATCGGGAAAACCCGCCGTTCCGCGTCGCGGCAGTGGCCGACAAGCGCGACACCGGCGGCGGCTTCAACTGCGGGCTGTTTCCCGACGAAAACACCATCTTCTGCTTCGAGGGCAACAACAAGGGCCTGGTCACGGTCGAGCAGTACGAGGCCCGCATGCCGGTGGTCCTCAAGGCCAACATTGGCCAGATGCTGATGGGCGGGATCGTGCCGCCGCCGGAGATCACGCCGACGCACATTGCCGTGCAGATCGTCGAAAAGATCGGCATGATCCTGCTGCCGTTGCACAAGGCCACCCTGACGCCCTACCTCGAAGTCGAGTACGACCAGAACTGGCGCACGGTCGTGGGCGATGTGCTCAACGTGATCGTGACGCAGAAAAGCTATCCGGCCGGCTTCAAGCTGCGCTGCGGCGCGGTCCATCCGGCCGATGTGCCGACCCCGGAACAGGTGGCCTTCACCATCGCCGCCTGCCGAGACCTCGGCTTGCCGCTGAAGCTGACCGCCGGGCTGCATCATCCGCTGCGCCATCACAACGACGGTTTCAACGGCAAGATGCACGGCTTCATCAACATCCTGACTGCCGGTGTTCTGGCGCACGCCCGCGGCTTGACCGAGGAGCAGTTGCAGCCCATCATCGAGGACGAAGACCCGGCCAGCTTCCGCTTCGACGACGACGGCTTGCGCTGGCAAGATCATCGGGCGACCGTAGAGGAGATTCGCCGGGCACGGCAGGAGGCGATCACCTCCTTCGGCAGTTGCAGCTTCGACGAGCCGCGCGAGGATTTGCGGAAACTCGGCTGGTTGTCGTAATCGTTGAGCCGCGAGCCGGAGGCGAGCGCTGCGCCCTAGCGCTCGCCTCC
>JAGVLI010000363.1 GCA_020054355.1 Planctomycetales bacterium
ACGTATAGTTTGAGACTGGCCGAGGTCGCCGCGCAGGAGAAGATTGATCTAGCGGCGTCGTCCGTGCGTATGGTGATTGTGGCCGGCGAGCCGGGCGGCAGCATCCCCGCCACCCGCCGGCGGATCGAGCAAGCCTGGGGCGCGCGGGTCATCGATCACAACGGCTTGACGGAAGTCGGCCCGGTCGGCGTCGAATGCCTGGAGAACCCCGCCGGTCTACATCTGTTGGAGACCGATTACCTTGCGGAAGTGATCGCGCCCGCCACGGGGCAGCCGGTGCCGTCGGGTGAGATCGGCGAGCTGGTGCTGACCAACCTGGGACGTTGGGGCAGCCCGGTGATCCGCTACCGCACTGGCGACCTGGTGCGCGTCGATCCCCGGCCCTGCCCGTGCGGCCGGAGCCTGGTGCGTCTGGACGGTGGCATCCTGGGGCGCACCGATGATATGATCCACCTGCGCGGCAACAACGTCTATCCGGGCGCGCTGGAAGCGGTGCTGCTGCGGTTCCCGGAAGTCGCGGAATTCCGCGTGACCGTGGATCAAACCGGGGCATTGCCGGTGTTGAAGGTTGAAGTGGAACCCGCGCCGGTCCCCGCCAGCGGCGCCGAGCTGGCCGAACGGCTCGCCCAAACCATCCGCGACGAGTTGTTTTTCCGTGCGGAAGTCGCGCTGGTGCCGCCGGGCGCGCTGCCGAGGTTCGAGATGAAGTCGAGGCGGTTTCACCGCAAGGTTGCTGAGGGATGAACGCTGCGTCGGGACGGCGGGGATAAACCCCGCCGCTCGCCAAGGTCATAGCGAGGCGTTTCGTTACCCACACGAGGCTGACATCATGAAACACGTTTCCCCACGGCTGCTGCTGGCCATCAGTGCCTTCTTGCTGCTGCCGCTGGCCGCGTCCGCCGCCGACTGGCTCTCCTGGCGCGGCCCGGAGCAGAACGGCGTCTCGCGGGAAAAAGACCTGCCCGACACCTGGTCGCCCGACGACAAGCCCGGCAACAACCTGATCTGGAAAGCCAAGGTCGGCTGCCGATCCACGCCGCTCGTCCAGGGCAACCACGTTTACATCATCAATTCGGTCGGCGAAGGCGTTAATGCCGGCGAACGGGTGATGTGCTTCGAGACCGACACCGGCAAGGTCGCCTGGCAGCACCGCTTCAACGTCTTCTTCGCCGACATCGATATCAGCCGGGTCGGCTGGACCAACCTGGCCGCCGACCCTGAGACCGGCAACCTCTACGCCCACGGCACCCAGGGCTTCCTGATTTGCTTCAGCAAGGACGGCAAAATCCTCTGGCAGCGCTCGCTGATCGAGGAGTACGGGCGCGGCGGCGGCTACGGCGGCCGGTTCCCCAGCCCGGTGGTGGACGGCGACCTGGTGATCGTCGGCATGATTAACGGCAGCTGGGGCGATTTCGCCCGCGGCGCCAACCGCTTCGTCGCCTTCAACAAGAAGGACGGCACGGTCGTCTGGTGGTCCGATCCCTGCGATCCGCCCAAGGGCACGATCACCTATTATTCGACGCCGGTGACGGCGGTCATCAACGGCCAGCGGCTGCTCATCACCGGCTGCGCGGATGGCTCGGTGCTGGCCCTGAAGGTCCGCACCGGCGAGAAGGTCTGGAAGTACGACTTCGGCGGCAACGTCATCAACGCCTCGCCGGTGGTGCAGGGCAACCTCGTCTACATCAGCCACGGCGAGGAGAACATCGACACCAACGTCCAGGGCCGCATCGTCTGCATCGACGCCGGCAAGCTGAAGGACGGCAAGCCGACGCTGGTCTGGGAGAAGGTTGGCATCAAGGCCGGCTATACCTCGCCCATCATCCACGATAAATATCTCTACGTGTGCAGCGATTCGGCCCGGCTGTACTGCTTCGAGGCCGCGACCGGCAAGCAACTCTGGGAGTTCATCTACGGCCGACTGGCGCGCGGCTCGGCGGTCTGGGCCGACGGCAAGATTTACGTCGCCAACGTCAACGCCGAGTTCTACATCCTCCAGCCCGGCCCGGACAGCTGCAAGCAGCTGCACAAGCAATTCTTCCGCAGCACCGGCGGCGGCGGCTTCGTCGAGACCAACGGCACGCCCAGCGTCGCCAACGGCCGGGTCTTCTTCGGCACGCGCGACGAGTTCTATTGCATCGGCAAGAAGGACCACAAGGCCAAGGCCGACCCGGTGCCGCCCCAGCCGCAGGAAGCGCCGGCCAAGCCCGATGCGCCGACCACGCACCTGCAAGTCGTTCCCGCCGATATCGTGCTGTCGCCGGGCGAGACCGCGACCTTCAAGGTCCGGGCCTTCGATGCCCATGGGCATTTCCAGAAGGAAGTGCCGGCGATGTGGTCGCTGCCCGCCCCCACGCCGCCGCCCAACAGCATGCTGAAGCCGCCGCCGCTCCGCGCCGAGATCGACACCGCCGGCAAGCTGATGATCGACAAAGCCCCGCCCACCCAGCAGGGCATCGTGCTGGCCAAGGTGGGCGAACTGACCGGCCGGGCGCGGGTGCGCGTCGTCACGGCGCTGCCCAACAAGTTCGACTTCACCAAGGTGCCCGAAGGGGCGGTGCCGGGCGGTTGGGTCAATGTCGCCGGCAAGTTCGTCATCGCCAAGCTGCCGGACGGCACGATGGCGCTGAAGAAGCTCGCGAACAATCCCCGGCCGCCGCTGGCCCGCGCCAACGCCTTCATGAACCTGCCGACGCTGCACGATTACACCGTGCAGGCCGACCTGCTGGGCAAGGAGAAGCGCGAATACCTGCCCGACATGGGCCTGGTGAACTGCCGGTACACGCTCATCCTCGACGGCAAGCCCGACACCGAGGACAAGAAGCGCCGGCTGCGGATCATCTCCTGGGAAAGCACGCCCAAGCCGCGCGTCGATCACAACATCGCCTTCGACTGGAAGCCCGACGTCTGGTACCGGGTGAAGCTGACCGTGGAAGCGCAGAAGGACAAGGCCATCGTCCGCGGCAAGGTCTGGCCGGCCAAGGACCCGGAGCCGAAGGACTGGACCATCGAGTTCGAGGACGCGACTCCCAACCGCGAGGGAGCGCCGGCCCTGTACGGCTACGCCACCGGCATCCTGGAGACCGATCCGGGCGCGGAAATCTATTACAATAACGTGAGCGTCGTGCCCAACGGCAAGTGACGTGTCCCTCGTTCCCAGGCTCCGCCTGGGAACGCAAATCGCGAGGCTCCGCCTCGCGGGTCATTCCTGAAAAGCGCTTGGCCGTGGGTCAGGTTTCCAACCTGACAGACCGTGCGGTTCGTCAGGTTGAAAACCGGACCCACGGACCCGTGAAGTCGCTGGCGCTGCCGCGAGGCAGAGCCTCGCGATGTGCGTTCCCAGGCGGAGCCTGGGAACGAGGACACAACCACCAGAACACCGAAAGGACCATCCTCCATGAACTCCGAATACACCTCGCAACGCTGGCTGGCGATCGTCATCACGCTGGTCATTCTCGGGCCGGCAGTGGCCCTGGTGCTGCTGAACGGCCGCTCGCCTTCCGGCGACCAGGCCCAGGCCCAGAACAAAGTTGAAGACAAGGCCAAGGCCGACGGCCTGCTCCGCATGTGGCCCGTCTTCGGCGGCACGGCGTCGCGCAACATGGTCAACCTCACCGAACGCAACATACCCGGCGAATGGCACATTGCCCGCAGCGCCGACGGCAAGGGCGTCGATCTCAAGGCGTCGAAGCACCTCAAGTGGGCGGTCGCCCTGGGTTCCCGCTCCTACGGCGGCCCAACGGTCGCCGACGGCAAGGTCTTCATCGGCACCAACAACCACGCGCCCCGCGACCCCAAGATCAAGGGCGACAAGGGCGTGGTCATGTGCTTCCGCGAATCGGATGGGCAGTTCCTCTGGCAGATCGTCCACGACAAGCTGCCCTCCGGCCAGGTCCACGACTGGCCCAACGAAGGCATCTGCGCGACGCCGTGCGTCGAGGGCGACCGCCTGTACTACACCAGCAACCGCTGCGAGGCGGTGTGCGCCAACACCGCCGACGGCAAGATCGTCTGGCGGCTCGACATGATGAAGGACCTGAACGTCTTCCCGCACAACATGACCGCCGCCTCGCCGCTGATCGCCGGCGATACGCTCTTCGTGGTCACGGCCAACGGCGTCGATGAAGGGCATATCAACATCCCGTCGCCCAGCGCGCCGAGCTTCCTGGCCGTGGACAAGAAAACGGGCAAGGTCAAGTGGCAGAGCGCCGCCCCCGGCAAGGACATCATGCACGGCCAGTGGTCCAACCCGACCTACGCCGCGGTCCCCGGCAAGCCGCAGATCATCTTCCCCGGCGGCGACGGCTGGCTGTACAGCTTCGAGCCGGAAACCGGCAAGCTCATCTGGAAGTTCGACGCCAACCCCAAGGACGCCAAGTACGAGCTGGGCGGCCGGGGCGCCAAGAGCGACTTCATCGGCACGCCGGTGGTGGTCGGCAGCCAGTGCTTCATCGGCACCGGCCAGGACCCCGAACATTACGAAGGCATCGGCCATCTCTGGTGCATCGACCTGACCAAGACCGGCGACGTCTCCCCGGAACTGGTCGTGGACGCCAAGGCCAGCCCGGTGAAGACCAAGCCGAACCCGAACTCGGCCGCGGTCTGGCACTACGGCGGGCCGACCACCAAGGAAGACCAGGAAAAACTGCAGCGCGACTATTACTACGGCCGGACCATGAGCACCGTGTCCGTCCACGACGGCCTGGTCTACGCGGGCGAGCTGGCCGGCTACGTCCACTGCCTGGACGCCAAGACCGGCAAGGTCCACTGGGTCCACGACCTGAAGTCGGGCGTCTGGGGCTCGACCTACTGGGTCGATAACAAGGTGTTCATTGCCACGGAAGACGGCGACGTCTGGGTCTTCCCGCACGGCAGCAAGAAGCCGGACCCGAAGCGGATGGAAACGCCCCAGGCGGTGCGCAGCACGCCGATCGCCGTCAATGGCGTACTGTACATCATGTCGGAATCGTACCTGTACGCGGTCGCGAACAAGTAACTCGCGACGGGCGGGCCTCGCCTTCCGGAAGGCGCGGCCCGCCCGATGCAGGGAGACGTTGATGACCACCCGCCAGCGCCGTTTCGAGTGGTGCGCGGCAGTG
>JAGVLI010000006.1 GCA_020054355.1 Planctomycetales bacterium
AAGGTCGTGCTGATTACCAACGCCACCCGGCTGCACCATCCCCCGGTGCGGGCCGCCCTGGAAGTGCTCGACGCCAACCGCGGCGAAATCTGGGCCAAGATGGAAGCCGGCACGGAAGCCTACTACCGCGCGGTGGACCGCACGACGATTCCCTTGCAGCGCATCCTCGACAATATCACCGAATCAGCGCGCCGCCGGCCGCTGGTGATTCAGTCGCTCTTCCTGAAGATGCACGGCGAGCCGCCGCCGGCCGAGGAGCTAGCCGCGTTCTGCGACCGGCTGAACGAGATCGCGGCGGCGGGCGGAAGAATTCAGCTGGTGCAAGTCTACACGGTGGCGCGTGTGCCAGCCGAGTCCTGGGTCGGCCCGCTGAGCAATCCGGAAGTGGATGCGATTGTCGAACTGGTGCGGCAAAGGACGGGATTGCCGGCGGAAGCGTTTTATGGGGCAAGCTGATAGGTTGGCGAGCGTCGGGGCGTCAGCCCGACGTGGACTTGACTGCGAGCATGTCGGGCACCATTGCGAAGCCGACAGCGGTTGGGCGGGAATACAGAACGAGGTGTTGCATGCCCATCCCTGACTACACTATGGAGCTTATTCCAGGCAACGTCTGTCGTGACGATGACTTGACGACCCTTTATTGGGTCAGAGATGGCCAAGTATTTTACCGGCACTATCTCGTGCGCGGAGCGCACTTTCCTACATTTCGGTTTTACCTGGGCGGTTTTGCCAAAGACCAGAGAAATTGTTACCGCCAAAGCAGAAAATTGATCGGCGCCTCGCCGAGCGCTTTTCGCGCATTGAACTTCGCATACGCGGCAGACGATCGGCATGTATGGACATGGTGGGGGAAAGCCAAGGAGGCGGATGCCACGATCTTTGCCGTATGTGACGATGGCGTTCGTCACGGAGATGGTTATCAACTCCCTGCCGGTTATGGCAAGGACAAGAATCGAGTTTTCTACATGGATGCGGGGAAACCAAGCTGGGTCCGCCAGGCGAATCCTGAAAAGTTCGTGTCATTGAAGGACGCGCATTTTGGCAAGGACGATTCACTTGTCTTCTGCGGCCGGCATGTTCTGCAAGGCGTGCGCGTTGACCACTGGACAAAGATCGGCGGCTATTACAGTAAGGATGATCGCCGAGTCTACTACTTCAATCGACAAATTCGCGCCGCGGACCATATATCATTTGAGGTCGTGCCTTCCGGGGACGGAGACCTCCAGCTGGCGCGAGACAAGTGCAACTGTTACTGGAACGACAACATCATCGTGAAGGACGAATTCCTGAAAAAAGTAGCTTGTCCCACGTGCTTTGAGAATCGCCTCGAATGTGCTCCCACCGACCTCCACTGCCTCACCAGCACCGTCGTCTCCTTGGCTCAGGCCATTTGCGACGACCGCGCCTTCAACCGAATGCCTGTCCTGGCCGACGCTTTGGAGGACGCTGGCTGTGCCAACCAGGAAATTCTCGGGCATTGCCGTGGCCCTGGCCCGCATGTTCGAGCCTGCTGGGTCCTCGCCCGGATTCTCGCCGAGTCCTGACCTGCGCTGTGGCCAAAGCGTGTTATGACTTCACGCGGCGTTCCTGGGTGGATTCCGGGCGGCATGTCCCCGTTATCCATGAAAACTGGAAATGCCGCGCGGTTATCCCCGTGCGAAGCCGCGACCGGCGGTACGTGCCTCACTTTTCCCGCCACAGCGCCCGTCGGTCAATTCCCAAGGTAGCCACCGTCGGCTGGATCGCCTGCCAGAACCGCTTCGCATCCAGCGGATAGCCCGCCGTGGGCTTCAGGCCGGGGATGTGCCGCCGCCAGAAGCGGTTGAATTCCAGCATCAGCACTTCGCGTAGGTACTTGCTGACCATCGATGCCAGGGCCACGCAGAAATGCTCGCCGTCCGCTTCCGGCTGAAAGGTCAGGCGCAGCGGGCGCGCCAGCCCCTGGACCTCGTAGACGCTGCGGCGGGCGCCTTCCTCCAGCGCGCGGACCACTCCTTGACCCAGCAGGTCTTGCAAGAGCGGGCCGTAAAAGTTCCGGCCGCCGTGCTTGTCGATATGGATCACCATCGCTTCGGTGTCGTCGGCCGCCAGGACCTGGCGCAGTAACTGCCCGAGGCATCGGCTGAGGATGGCGCCCTTGTTGTCCGTGCGTTCGAGCACGTCGTTGAACTGGGTGGGGCAGACGATGACGGGACAGGGCAGCGACCAGCGAATCCGGTCGTCGGCAGACTCCTGGCGGAACCGGGCGCAGCGTTCGGGACTGGCTTCCAGGGGCAGGACCGTCTGCCCGGTGTACCACGCTTCCCGTTGCAGTTCCTCGCGGCCGAGCGCGCCGAGCCGTTGCAGGAAGTCCGCCAGCGGTTCCGGGCGGCTGGCGGGGAGACAGGCTGCCAGCACGCCGGTTTCCAGGCGCTTCAGACCGGCGGCATGGACGAGCTTGGAATCATCGATGACCAGCCGGCCGTCGTCGGTGCCCGCCTGACGGCGCACCCACTGCTTCAGGACTTGCCAGAGACAGGTATTCGCCAGCTCGTCCGATACCCGGAGCGCGGCCGCCGACATGACGAACGGACCCAGGTTCGGCCCGTAACCGGCTTCGTCGATGCCAACGATCCAGGGCATGAGGCTGTGGTCCTGACAGGTTTGCGAAACCGCAAGCGGTGAGGCCGCAAGCGATCCTGGTTAGTGTAAGAACGGCCCGGCGTCGCGGCCGGTGGCTTGCATCGGCGAAATGTAGACCCCGCCCGGCACCCGCGCCGCATCGTCGCGGTAGCGGAAGCGGAACAGCGTGTAGCGGTCGCCGTGCGTCGATTCGTAGCGCGAGCGCTCGCTTTCCAGCAGCACTTCGCAATCCCCGTGACGATCCAGCACGGGCTGGGCCTTGCGCCGGGCGATCAGGTAGACCTCCCGCTCGCGGATGCTGTCGTCGAGCAGGAAGGTGAGGTTGTGCAGCAGCGTGGCCCGCTCGCCGATGTGGAACAGCAGCCAGGAGGCGTTGAGCGGCGCGTCTTCATCGACCACCAGCAGCGGGCGGTCCCAGGGCGTCACGGCGCAGGCCTGCTGGACGAAGTCGCTGTCGTGGCGATAGCGGTTCAGGCAGGTCGCCCGATAGGCGTAGACCGACCAGTGCAGCGCCACCAGCAAGCCGAAGAGCGCGCCCAGCGCGACCCGGCCGTCGCGATTGAAACAGGCGAACCACCAGGTAAAGATGGCAGCCGGGCAGGCGACCAGCAACACCGGCAGCAGCCAGTCGGGGCCGGGGATGTGGGCGCCGAACTGAAACAGCGCCGCATCGGCCAGGCCGCCGAGCAGCAGCAGCGCCAGCCAGGGGTTGC
>JAGVLI010000934.1 GCA_020054355.1 Planctomycetales bacterium
GGCGGCTCTAGCGAGCCGCCGGCGGCTCTAGCGAGCCTCCCGCGTAAGCGGGGGGAGTCAATCAAAAATCCTCTCCCGGAAACACATTGTCCGGATGCGATTCCGAAGGCGGAATTCGCCCGCGTTCGCGCGACCAAACGACCAGCGGGGCTGGCTGACGATGACAGGTATAGAAGATAGCAGCCGCCAGGCGACGGACCGGCCGGGCGGAACCACTATCGGTCCACCAAGTCCCGGAGGGGCGGCGGCCAAAAAGACGATTGAGACGGCGAGAACCGTAGCTCTTGAAATCGCGCAGCAAGTCGAGCTTGCCGATTTCGGGCGGCGCTTCCACGACGAGATGGCAATGATTGAACATGATCGAAATGGCATGCGTCAGCCAGCAGCGATAAGCGGCGGTTTCGAGGAATTGGTCGAGCAGTTGCTCGGCTTGTGCCAGATCGACGACAACGGGCGGTCCCTTGAGCAGCTTGAGCGCGGACCGCCGGAGACCCGGAATGGCGTCTTCGTAGACTTCGCCTGGCCTGGCGTGTTCGATGCGGATTGGCTTGGCGGTGTCGCCGGGCCGGCGGTCGCGAACGTTGGTGACGGAGCCGCGCGGATCGCCGGACAGCCATTGGCCGTAGAAGGTGGAGGTCAGGAACCAGGCGGTCATGGTGATACTCCTTGGGTTGGGAGACTCCCCCCGCCTACGCGGGAGGCTCCCCCCGCTTACGCGGGAGGCTCGCTGTGTCTCAGCGAGCCTCCCGCGGCTCGAGCGAGCCTCCCGCGGCTCGAGCGAGCCTCCCGCGGCTCGAGCGAGCCTCCCGCGTAAGCGGGGGGAGCAGCGTCAAATCAGGGTAATCATTCCGCGCCGCAGTGTCTAGAATGTCAGCGGTCGCTCGAATCGCCATTCCGTCCCTGGCCAAGGAGTGCAGCCATGTCTCTCCCGTCCGCTCAAGAACAGCAGAGCTTCGCCGAAACCGCCATGCGGCTCAGCGGCAAGAGCGAGGAAGAAGCCCGACGCACCGGCGCGATGGACCGTGCCGACGAGCAGGTGGAATCGCTGTTCGCGCCGCAATACCAGACGGCCAGCAGCCCGATTCACCGCGCGGTTTGGGACCGGGAACTGCCCCTCGACCTGTTTGCCACACCGGACCTGCCGGCATCCGCGCCGTGCGATGCCGCCATGCAGCGATCCTTTGAGATCGTGCGGCGCTACCGACAAGCGGACACGGTCTACGGCGCGAACGGCAAGCTGTCCGAGGATTTGCTGCGGGAACTCGGCGACGCGGGCTACTGGGGCATGCTGATCGACCCGCAGCACGGCGGGCAAGGCGCTCCCTTCGCGCGTTTCGCGCCCTTTCTGACGCGCATCGCGACGCACGATCCGATGACGGCCGGCCTGGCTTCGGTGCATGGCTGCATCGGCGCGGTCGATCCGGTCCGCACCTTCGGCACTCCGGAGCAGAAGCAGCGCTTCTTGCCGCAGCTGGCCAGCGGTCAGAAACTGTCGGGCTTCGCGTTGACCGAACCGTGGGCCGGCTCGGACCTGACGGCGCTGCGGACCACGGCGGTGCCCGTCGGCGACGCCTTCGAGATCACGGGCGAGAAGCTGTTCATCACCAATGCGATTCCGGGGCGGACCATCGGCCTGGTGGTGATGCTGGAAGGCAAGCCGGCCGTGCTGATCGCCGAGTTGCCCGAGCGGGAAGACGAGACCTTTCAGGTGGTGCCCTATGGGCTGTACGCGCTGCGGCACGCTTACAACAACGGCCTGAAATTCAATCGCTTCCGCATTCCCAAGGACAACCTGCTGGCCCCGAAATTCGGCGACGGCTTGACCATCGCTTATCACGGCTTGAACCTGGGCCGGCTGTCGCTGTGCGCCAACGCCGCCGGCTGCATGCGCATCATGCTGGCAAACCTGCTGCCCTGGGCGGAGTTCCGCCGGACCTACGGCCAGGCCATCAACACGCGCGAGCTGGTCAAGCGGCGAATTGCCCGGCTGGCGGCCTTGATCGCCGGCTGCGACGCACTGACCGCCTGGGGCGCGAACCTGATCGACCAGGGCTATCGCGGCGAATTGGAGTGCATCATCGCGAAAATTTTCGGCAGCGAAGCCCAGAAGGAAGCCGCCATCGAGCTGTTCATGAAGACGCACGGCGGGCGGTCGTTCCTCAAGGGCCACCTCTTCGGCGACAACGTCTACGATTTCCTGGCCCCGTGCATCTACGAGGGCGAAGGCGAAATGCTCGGCCTGGCCTTCTTCAAGTCGCTGGTCAAGGAGCACGGCAAGGCGTTCTTCGAGCCGATCGGCAAGGCGCTGCAAAAGAGCGGCATCAAGGCGTTCAATCCAATCAATCCCATTCATGCCTGGAAGCTGCGCAAGGAGTTGTCGGCCTACGCCCGCTGGTCGATGGGGCAGAAGTTCAGCCGACGGCCGCAACCGACTTTACCGCCGCTCGATACCCGGCTCAGCAGCCATGTGCAGTTCGCCCTGGCCGAGTTCCAGCAAAGTCCGCGCGCGATCAGCGGCGCGATGACCAAGCATCAACTGAAGCTGGCCGACCGCCAGTGCCGGATGGCGGAGCTGTCGCAGCGGGTGCAGGACACGGTGACGATCCTGGTGACGGCGCTCTGGGCCGGCAAGCAGAAGGACCCGGTGGTCGTGGGAGCGGCGGACATGCTGTGCCAGGACCTGCGCCGCAAGCTGACGGGCGAACGGCCGAGCGACCGCTACTTCCGCGATGCCAGCCAGCTGGCGGACGCCATCATCGGTGGCGGCTTCGAGGCGCTAGCGGGCGTGCCGCGCGCCGAAATCATGATGAAGTACGAGAGCAAGGCATGACGTTGCGGTGTTCAACACCTGGACCCGGTAACTTGGCTCCGGGACGGCATGACCCTACGGAGAGTTTCCGATGGCTATCCGATGGCTATTGATTGCCCTGGTGTTCGGTTGCCTGCTGACGCCCCCGGCTTCGGGCCAGGCGACCGCGCCGAAACCCGGGCCCGCGAAGTCGCCGCCGGAAAAGCTCGACGGCCCGCCGCTGGTCTCCGCGAAAGCCTGGGGCATCGCCGACGGCAAGACCGGCAAGCTGCTCTGGGGTTCTCAGGAAGCCCTGCCGTTGACCATGGCCAGCACCACCAAGATCATGACGGCCTGGATCGTGCTGCAACTGGCGGCGGAGAACCCCAAGGCGCTCGATGAGGTGGTGGTAATTTCCGAACGGGCAGCCAAGACGGACGGCAGCAAGGCGGGCATACGCGCTGGCGAGAAGTTCGCCGTGCGCGATTTGCTCTACGGATTGCTGCTACCATCGGGTAACGATGCGGCGGTGGCGCTCGGCGAGCACTTCGGCGAACGGTTTCGCGGCGACGGCAAGGCGGGTGACGATGCACTGGTCCTGTTCGTCGCCGAGATGAACCGGCGAGCGCAGTCGCTGAAGCTGGCGGAAACGAAGTACTTCGATCCGCATGGGCTGGGCAAGAACCAGTCGAGCGCCCGCGACTTGCTGACGCTGGCCTGGAACGCGCAGCAGAACGCGAAATTCCGCGAGTATGTGCAGACGCGCAGCCACCAGTGCGAGGTCGCCGATGCCAAGGGCGACAAGCGCACGGTCGTCTGGGAAAACACCAATCGCCTGCTGGGCATCGAAGGCTACGACGGCGTGAAGACCGGCACCACCGGCAGCGCGGGGTCGTGCCTGGTTTCCAGCGGCCGGCGCGATGGGGACCATTTGCTGGTGGTGGTCCTGGGCGCGACATCGAACGATAGCCGCTACCTGGACACGCGTAATCTCTTCCGCTGGGCCTGGCGGGAGCGCGGCCAGAAGCCGGGCGGGGGTAAATAGTCCGCTGCTCAGTGCGCCGTCAAGGCCAGGAATTTGCGTTGAAGGAACTCGGTCCCCTGCCCCAGAGGCTCCCAATTCAGGTGCCGATCCCCGTAGGGCAGGTGTACCCCTGGACCCTGTCCGCCAACTCCTCCCCCTGGCAGACAGGGTGTTTTTATTGGGGTTTTATACCCTGTCCGCCAAAATGGCGCGCCCGAGCGAACTGGGCTTGAACGCACGCAGCACGCTTTGGCAGCATGGAGAACAAGCGGCGCGCCGGTCGTCCACCCAGACTCCCGCCACCGGCTGCTGGTCCCATTTCCCGAGCAGGGCGCTTGCCCAGTACCTGGGCAGCGTCCCCAGAGCCAAGCCGCGCCAAGTGGGAGCCTATGGGGCATGGCACCCGAATTCCGGTCGTTGACATACCACTGGCTAATGTCCGCACTCACCGCGTCGGACCGATGCAGTAGAGGTGCTTGTAGGTGCGGAGAAACAGTTCGCCGTTCGAGGGCGCGATGGCCGAGTAGGTCGTCTCACCCAGGTCGCTCTTCGCCAGCACCTTGAACTTCGGGGAGGCATCCAACACGAACGTCTGGCCCTCCAGGTTGCCGACATAGAGCCGGCCGTCGCCCAGCAGCAGCGAACCCCACAGCCGACCCGCCAATCGTTCCTTCCAGACGACCTTGCCGCTCTCGGCTTCGAGACATTCGGCGAAACCGTCGGCGTTCGCCAGATAGAGATGGCCCTCGTGCAGCACCCCGCTGCCGATGCGCTGCGGATTCTTGCCGGCCGAGCGCCAGACCTGATGCGTCTTGGTCACGTCGCCCTTGCCGCCGGGCCGCACTGCCAGCGTCGGGCCGTTGTGGCCGGAGAGTCTCCGTCCGGCCAACGGCGTTCTTGACGGTCATGGTGTAATCCTCCGCAAAGGAGGTGACTACCATGTCCACACCCCAACAGCGCGATGGCGCCAA
>JAGVLI010000435.1 GCA_020054355.1 Planctomycetales bacterium
GACCCGGACATTCCGTCGTTCGCCACGTCAACGACGGCGCGACAAGGACTTGGTGAAGTAGCAGCGCACGGCCGACACAAGCCATGCTGAACAGGTTGTGTGGGTACGGTTCCAGTACCCTTCCGCCGCTTGCGGCTTTGCACATAACGCCGCGAGCGGCTTTCCAATCACTTCCTCCACCATCGCCAATCGCGGTGCGATCGTTCAAGCCCGGTTGGCGGAATTTTTCACCCGGTCGGATCAGTCCCACCGCCTTCCCAAAGGCCCCGCCAGACTTCCGTTGCGGATCGACGGCCGGCAGCGCTACAATGAGCGCTCTTGCATCCAATTCATCAGCGGAGAGCTTATTCGTGCCGTCCGGCGACCCCATCACCGTCTGGATCAACCAGCTCAAGGCAGGCCAGCATGCCGCCGCCCAGCAGCTGCTGGAGCAGTATTTCCAGCGGGCGGTCCAGCTGGCCCGCGCCCGGCTCCGGGGCCGGCTGGAAGCCGATGGCGAGGATGTGGCGCTCAGTGCGTTCAAGAGTCTCTGCCTCGGAGCGGGGGCCGGCAAGTTCCCCCGACTGGACGACCGCGACGACCTCTGGCGGCTGCTGGCGCTGCTCACCGTCCGCAAGGCCATCGACCTCCAGCGCCGCCGCAAACGCGATACCAACCTGGATGAAGTCGGCCTGGAGCAAATGCTCAGCGAGGAGCCGAACCCCGAAGCGGCCGCCGAGCTGGCCGACGAGTGCGCCAAGCTGCTCGACCGCCTGGGCGACCCCCAGCTGCGCGACATCGCCCTGTGGAAAGTCGAAGGCTACAGCAACGAGGAAATCGCCGCCAAGCTCGGCTGCGTCGAACGCTCGGTGGAACGCAAGCTGCAGCGGATTCGCATCCTCTGGTCCGGAGACCTGCCGCAATGACCGCGCGCGCCCGGACCGGGTACGACCAGCTGCCACCCGACCAGGCCGAGCGCGTGGACCTGGCTTGCGACCGCTTCGAGCAAGCCTGGAAGCACAATGGTCGGCCTGGCCCGGCGGGGACTGTCCCTGGTGGCGAAAATTCCGGACGCCGCCGAGCGGGCACAACTAGTTAATCTTGACCAGCGCGCCCTCGATGTTGTGCGTGCCTTCCGCCGAGGCGTTGATCTCCGCCCCGGACACCGTCACCGCGCCGCCGTCGCACTTGACCGCCTGGGCGTCCACGCCCATCAGGACTTCGGAACCGCCAAAGATGCCGAGGTTCGGCGCACACTGCTCGATCAGCGATTTGCCGTTAATTTTGATGTTCACCCCGGTGATCTCGATGGTGCCGTCCGCCTTGAGGGTGATCGTGCTGGCCCCGCTGTTGAGCATCACCTGCGTGGCGGCCACGATGTCGATGTTGGCCCCCGTGGAGGTCAGCATCACGCCGCTCTTGACGACCGTGGACAACGCGGAGTTGTAGGTCTCCAGGACCGAGCCAGTCACCGTCGTCTTCTTGGTGCCGCCGACCAACTGAGTGCCATTCTCGTGGCGGAAGCAGTAGGCGATGCCTTCCTCTTCCAGCAGCCGAGAGACGAACTTGAAGCTGCTTTCGCGATATTGCACGCAGTAGTCGCGCTGGGCGTAGTCGCCCCGGAGGTTGAACTGATAATCGGTAAAGCCCAGCTCGTCGAAGATCTTCTTGACGATCTCGGGCGCTGTTTGGTGCTGGAAAATCCGGCAGTCGGCGTTTTGCGTCAGGAACCAGAGCCAGGGCGCCACCTCGGCGCGATAGCTCCGCAGCCCCCGGTTGCCGCGGCCGCCGGCGCTGAAGCGGCTGACGATGCCGTTGAAGTAACGCGGTTCGCCCTCGCTGGGCATGACGCCGAAAGTAATCGGCTTGCCCACGACGGCTTCCGGGTTGACGGCATCGTCAGTCGAGAGCAGTTCCAGGTCGTATAGAAACAGCCGGGACATTTCTTCCCGGCCGGTGAAGGAGGAAAGCAGCAGCACGTCGTCGCCCAGGGCGGTGCTCACGCTCAACGTGCGGCCAGTCTGCAGATAAGCGGTCATGTCGGTTGTTCCAGGAGAGGGGAGGATTTCGTCCCAGCTTCGCCGGTCCAAAAACCCCTGCAGCCCTCTCCTCGTTTCTTTCCGTGCGTCGTGTTCCCCAGGCAGTTGCAGGTGTTTCGCGTTTTATGCCGGGAACCGCGACTGTTGCGATCAGTCCTCTGCAACCACCCGTAGATCGCAGGAGTCCTGATTTGCCCGACAGGCTTGGGGGATATTTTTCGAGAATTCGCGAAGATATTGCGGCGCAATGATTTGCGGAGCGAACGGTTCATTGCGCTCATCTGACCGCTTCGGATGCATGCAAGGAAAAATTGCCTGGAGCGGCTGCAACCCTCAGACTGTTTTTCCGGCGCACATACGGCCTGACGGCTCCCACGCGGCCGATTCATCGATCCTGCGCTGGATTTATTTGGGCCTGCGCAGGATAAATAATCAATGGTTCGGGTGCAGGGGGCGTAAATGGGCTGCGAGTTTCAGGTTTGGTTCACGAACATCACCGGGTGCGTTCTCGGCATCAGTGACATCTCGTGGTCCGTCGCCGTGACCGCCGCGTCCGAAGCCGAGGCCGTCGAGTTGGCCTTAGAGTGTGCGCGGGCCGTCAACCGCGAGTCGGGGCTGCCGCCGCACGGACTGCGGGTCAGCGACCAGGAGCTGCGGAGATTGGCCTTTGTCCTGCCACGGCGGCCGGCCGCCCC
>JAGVLI010000389.1 GCA_020054355.1 Planctomycetales bacterium
AACCCGGAAGCCCGGCTGCGCGACCTGGCCATGCTGTCGGCGGCCGAGCGCCGGCAAATCGTCGAGGGCTGGAACGCTACCCGCGCGCCGTTTCCGGAAGACCAGCTCATTCACCGGCTGGTGGAAGAACAAGTTCGGCGCACCCCGGACGCGGTCGCCGTCATCTTCGACGGACAGCAACACACCTATCGGGAAATCAACGCGCGCGCCAACCAGCTGGCTCATCATTTGCGCACCCTGGGCGTCGGGCCGAACGTGCTGGTCGATGTCTTGATGATCCGCTCCGCCGACCTGATCGTGGCGCTGCTCGGCGTCCTCAAGGCGGGCGGCGCTTATGTGCCGCTCGATCCCAACTTCCCCAAGGACCGCCTGGCCTTCCTGATCCAGGACACGCAGCCGAAGGTCATCCTGACCCAGCAAGCGCTGCTCGACAAGCTGCCGGAAGGGAAGCTCAAGACACTGTGCATGGACCGCGACTGGCCCGAAACTGCTCGCGAGAGCCAGGAAAACCCCGCGCTCATCAACCAGCCGAGCGACCGCGCCTACATCATCTTCACGTCCGGCTCCACCGGCACGCCCAAGGGCGTCGTTTTGCAGCATCGCGCGGTGGTGAACACGCTGGACTGGGTGAACAAGACCTTTCGCGTCGGGCTGGGCGACAAGCTGCTGTTCGTAACCTCGCAGTGCTTCGACCTGTCGGTCTACGACATGTTCGGCAGTTTATCGGCGGGCAGCACGGTTCGCGTCGCCAGCGCGGACGAGTTGCGCAATCCGGAAAAGCTGCTGCAAATCGTCTGCGAGGAAGGCATCACCTTCTGGGATTCCGCGCCGCCGATGCTCGCGCAGCTGGTGCCGTTTCTCGATCAGGTGAAGGATAAGGCGGCACGCAAAGCGAAACTGCGCCTGGTCTTCCTCAGCGGCGATTGGATTCCGGTGCCGATGCCCGACCAGATGCGCGGCACTTTTCCGGGCGTGGAGATCGTCAGCCTCGGCGGTGCAACCGAGGCGGCCATCTGGTCGAACTACTATCGCATCGGCGCGGTCGATCCGCGCCGGCCCAGCATTCCCTATGGCAAGCCGTTTCAAAACTGCCGGTATCATGTGCTCGGCAAGGCGCTGCAACCGGTGCCGGTAGGCGTGCCGGCGGAACTGCATATCGGCGGAGTCTGTCTGGCGGAGGGCTATCACAACCGGCCGGAGTTGACCGCGGAGCGCTTCATTTCCGATCCGCTGCATGCCGACGAAGCCGGAGCGCGGCTCTACAAGACCGGCGACCTGGCTCGCTATCTGCCCGATGGCAACCTCGAATTCCTCGGCCGCATCGACTTCCAGGTGAAAATTCGCGGCTATCGCATCGAACTGGGCGAGATCGAGGCGGCACTGGGACAGCAGCCGGCGGTGCGCGAAAGCGTGGTCGTGGCCCGGCCGGACGAGACCGGCAGCAAGGTGCTGGTGGCGTACATCGTGCTCAAACCCGGCGCGAAAGCCGACCGCAACGACCTGAAGACCTTCTTGCAGAGCCGGCTGGCCGACTACATGGTGCCGGCGCATTTCGTGCTGCTGGAGAAGTTCCCGCTCAACAGCAACGGCAAGCTCGACCGCAAGGCACTGCCGGCGCCGGAGATTGGCGCGGGCGGGGCGAAGCGGGGAATCGTGCCGCCGCGCGACGACGCCGAGCGCGATTTGACGGCCATCTGGGAAGAAATCCTCAAGGTGAAGCCGATCGGCGTGACCGACAACTTTTTTGAACTGGGAGGCCATTCGTTCGCCGCGGCGCTGCTCGCGGCCAAGATTGCCCAGCAACTAGGGCATGCGGTACAGCTCGGCACGATCCTGAACGCGCCGACCGTGGAAAAGCTGGCCAATGTCATCAAGCACAAGCTGGAAGCCGGTTCGCCCCGCGCCGTGGTGCCGTTGCAGGAAGAAGGCGACTATCCGCCGTTGTTCCTGATCGCGGGCATCGGCGGCCACGTCTTCACCTATCACAAGTTCGCCCGGTTGCTCGGCAAACGACAACCGACCTACGGCATCAAGGCCATCGGCATCGATGGCTCGGTGAAGCCGCCGGACCGCATCGAGGAGATCGCCGCCCACTACGTCCGGGAAATCGTCGAACTGCGGCCCCAGGGGCCGTATTTGATCGGCGGCTATTCCGTCGGCGCACTGGTCGCTTACGAGCTGGCGCTGCAACTGCGCCGCCGAGGCGCGGAGGTACCGGGGTTAATCATCTTCGACCAGCTGGCGCCAGGCTATCCCAGCCCGCTGCCGGTGGCGCGGCGGGCGCTGATCCATGTCCGCAATTTCATGCAATCGCCGGGCAAGGAGAAGGTCAAGTACCTGACGCAGCGCTGGGGCAACGTCAAGGCACGGGTGCTGCGCTCGCTGGGCCTGGGCATCCTCAACGCACCGGAGATCCAGCTGAACGTGAAGCGGTACGAACCCAAGACGCTGACCGGCCGAGCGATGAACACCCTGATGCGGCGGCGCGACGACGTCGGCAATGCGATGCCGCAGCAAGCCCTGAAACGGGCCTGGGCCGCCCTGAACGATGCCAGCAAACGCTACCTGCCGACGGAGAAGTTTCCAGGTCAGGTGCTGCTGGTCAAGGCGCAGGCGGGCTTCCAGTGGGCGGCAACCGTGATCGACGACCCGCTGCTCGGCTGGGGCGACTACATCGGCGGCGCCATCGAGACGGCCGTGCTGCCCGGCGCCCACCTGGAAGTGTTCGGTGTGAACAACATCGGTTCGCTGGCGGAGCAGGTGAAGGCGTTCGTCGTCCGTACCACAAAGTAGTCCGCCGCTCCGCGGCGGAACGAGCGGCGCAGCCGCGAGTGTCGCGCCAGCGACGTGCGGTTCATCCGACCGCAAGAAATCCACATCCGTTCGCTGGCTACGGTGTTTGCAGGGTGCTGGCAGCGATTGAGGTTATCG
>JAGVLI010000886.1 GCA_020054355.1 Planctomycetales bacterium
GTGGCAGCGGGCGACAGCGCTCGCGGCATCCATAGCCGCACGGTCACGACCGCACCGCCGCGTTCCACGGCGATGAACACGCGCCTCGTCTTGTTGGCGGGGACAGCCGTGGGCGGACTGATTGGCCTGGCGATCCTGGTCCTGGTGCTGGTCGCTACCATTGGCAATCCCCTGGCCTCCGCGCCGCCGACGAGCAGCCCGCTCACGTATCGGGACAGCACCGAACCGCTTTCCACGGCGCCTGCCACACCCGGCCGCCCGGTGGATGACCGTTGGGTCAGTCTGGTTGCGGCACTGACCGGCAAGCGCCAGGCCGGCCAGGTGATGGAGAAAATGAAGGAACTCAATCCGGACTTGGGGCAGCGCCGGGCGGACTCTCGGCAAGGCCCTAACAACGCGATCGTCGTCTGGGAGCTGGACACGGACCACATGTCCGACATCTCGCCGCTGCGGGCGCTGACCGCCCTGCAAGACGTGCGGCTCAACGGCAGCGATTCCGGCAAGGGCAAGCTGACCGACCTGTCGCCGTTGCACGACTTGCAGCAACTGCGCAGCGTGTCGTGCGGGCGCAATCCTCAGCTGAGCGACCTGAAGCCGTTGCAAGGCTTGCCGCTCAAGAAGCTGGCCATCAACATGACCAACGTGAGCGACCTGTCGCCCTTACGGAACATGCCGTTGGAAAACCTCGACCTCACCGGCGCGCCGGTGCGCGATCTTTCCGTGCTGCGCAAGATGCCGTTGACGCACCTGGCCATCCGCCGCACGCAGGTGGACGATCTCTCGCCGCTCAGGGACTTGCCGAACCTGGAAGCGCTGGCCGTCGATGCCAAGAACGAGCGCGACTTTGAAGTGCTACGTTCGATCCGGACGCTCCGCATCATCAACGACACGCCAGCGCCGCTGTTCCTCAACCGGAAGTTCCCGGCGAAGTGAGCCGTGGTGGCGTCGCTGACCGGGAATCGATAGGCTGATCCGCCATGAAGCACAACCCATTGCCTCGTCTCGATAGCTCGCCCGACTGGCGGGAGCGGCTACTGCCGCACTGTCGGCTGAAGCCGGGTGAGATCTGGCTGGATCCGGAAGGGAAGCATCGGGTCGGTTGTCTCGATGCGACAGACCCCGAGGCAATCGGCGCTTTGGTTGGCCGCTCGTCCCCTGTCTTGGCGATTCAAGACCCGCCTTACAATCTCGTCGCCTTTGAGCGGCGAAGCATTCAGGAGTACATCGATTGGTCCAGGCGCTGGGTTCGGATCACCCAGTCCGTGCTCGCCGAGCATGCGTCTCTTTACGTTTGGCTGGGCGCCGACCAGAATGACGGCTTTCAGCCCCTTGCGGACTTCATGGTGATGATGCGTCAGGAGCCAGTGGCGGCTCGCAGCTTCGTCACCATGCGCAACCAGCGCGGATACGGGACGCAGAAGAACTGGATGGCAGTCCGCCAGGAGCTGTTGTACTACACCAAAGGCAACCCCGTTTTCAACGTCGAGGCGGAGTATACGGACATTCCCAAGATACTTCGTGGCTATTACAAAGAGGTCAACGGCGTCGTCACCGAGAACCTCGAACGCGGCAAAGCCGATACCATCCGTGCCGGCAATGTCTGGGTGGATATCCAGCAGGTCTTCTACCGCATGGAGGAGAACGTCTCCGGCTGCTACGCGCAGAAGCCCCTCAAGAGCATCCAGCGCATCGTGCGGGCGAGTTCGAACCCGCGCGACGCGATCCTCGATCTTTTCGCGCATTCGGGTTCTACCCTGCTGGCGGCGGAGATTCTCGACCGTTCGTGCCTCACGGCGGATATCGATCCGATCTTCTGTGAGATTGCGATTCGCCGCGTGGAGCACTATCGGCGGCATGGCAAGCTCGGTTGGCAAAACGGGCACCCTTTCGAGAGCGAGGTGCCTGAACCAGTGACGAACGGCCACACGGCACCTGCGCGCCCTGGGCGCGGACTGCCGGCGGAGCGAACGCTTTTTTGACCCGCGCAGCGAACGGATTCCAACCCTGGGAGGCTGCCATGGATGGCGAAAAGTTACGAGACGGCATGTTCGCGCTGCGCACCCGGCGGATCGGTTCCGTTGCCGAGTGCCTGATGATGCGCTTGCTGAAGTACTCCAAAGGAAGAAATCTCTTCCACGACCTCTACGATGATCGACAGAACCGTCGTATCGAGGTGAAGTTTTCGGTCGTGCAGAAGAAGGCCGTAACGACGATCACCGTGGACACGGTGCTGAAGTGTATCGAGGAGGCCGTGGCCCAGAATCGCCTGGTGGCTTTTTCCGCATGGAAGCAGCACAAATTCGACTGCAACATTCAGCAGGTGAAGCGGGCGGAGTTCGATGTGCTCTATTATGGCCTGTTTTTCTCGGATTGCGTCAAAATCTTCCGGATCGAAAGCCAAGAAATCAAGGAGAACCCGGAGGGCGGACGGATTTACTATTCAGACCGTCAGCACAAAGGCAACATCCGTGAGGGTCAGTTCCATATCAATTCCAAGACGTTGCAGGTTCACCTGGTAATCGTTCACACCCTGGGATAGTTTTTTGGGCAACAGGGGCTTGCCGCGCAGCTGCACACTTCCGACAACGGCAGTATGACTTTGGAGATCACGGA
>JAGVLI010001018.1 GCA_020054355.1 Planctomycetales bacterium
ATTCGGCGGAGAATTCCGCGTGCAGGAGACGCTGACGGCCTAAGCGCATCCTGATTTATCGGTTCGCGATTCCGCGCGAAATGATAAATCGAGTCCATTCCGCGAACCGAGACAACCGGAGCTTTCCCTTGGAATGGTCCCCGTTCGACCTGCCGCTGACCGATCCCCGCCATCCGTTTCACGTCACGCACATGGAGATGGCGCTCGAGGAAGCGGCACAGGCCGCCGCCGAGGATGAAGTGCCCGTCGGCGCGGTCATCGTCTCCCTGAAGCGCGGCCTCATCGGCCAGGCGCACAATCAGCGGGAGTTGCTGCACGATCCGACGGCCCATGCCGAGATGATTGCCATTACCCAGGCCGCGGAAGCGTTGCGTTCCTGGCGGCTGGAAGACTGCATTCTCTATGTCACGCTGGAACCGTGCCCGATGTGTGCTGGGGCCATCGTCCTGGCGCGGTTGCCCATGGTCGTGTACGGCACGACCGATCCGAAGGCCGGCGCGTGCGACACGCTGTTTCGGATCACCAACGATCCGCGGCTGAATCACCGCGCGCAAGTGGTGGGCGGCGTGCTGGCGGAGCGCTGCGCCGGCGTCCTCAGCGCCTTCTTTGCGGAAAAGCGCAGGCGGGGGAAGGGCTGACTTTTCGGAAAATTCCCAGGAGGGATATTGACGAACCGCCGGCCGTGTTACACTGGAACCACTCCAGTCACCGACAGATTGCCTATCCTCTCTCCGTAAGGTGGGCCTGCAATGAAGAAGCTGCTTGCGCTGGGCACGACGATAATGCTGACGGCCGGGGCCGTGCATGCCCAGGCGCCGAAGTCGCCGATCTACAGTCGTCCTCAATTGCCTTCCTCCGAAGCGCTGACACGGCTTAACCTCAAGCAAGGCTGGCGGACCTACCTGCCGACCGACGGCTCGCGCGACGGCATCGCCACCGTGCAGGTCATGGGCGACCGGCTTTACATCCAGCTGCGCAACGGCGCGATTTTGGCCCTGAACGCCGACACCGGCCAGACCTTGTGGAGGTCGCGCGTCGGCCAAACCTACAACGTCACCCAGCCGCTGGGCTTCAACTTCGATACGGTCTTCGCGGCCAATGGCTCGCGGGTTTATGGACTGGACCGGGCCACCGGCGGCATGAAGTACGAACTGAACGTGCCGAACATACCGACCGCTCCCCCCGTCGGCGACGCCGACCGGCTGTATCTGTGCGTGACGGGCAATCGTCTCCTGGTCTACAGCCTGCCCGTCCCGGATGAGAACGAGGGCGTCGTCCCGCCCCCTCCCGCCAAGGGCGCGAAGCCCGCGTCCGGTCCGCTCGTCACCAACGAAGCGCTCGGTATCCGCACCTCCGCCTTGGGTCAGTATTATGGCACCGAGTCGCGGATGATTTCTCCGCTGTCCAGCGTCAGCCGGTTGAACGAGACCTACACGCCGCTCGCGACCGCTTACCAGACTCATCTGTCGCGGTCGGCGAAGCAGCAGTTGTCGCTGGCCTGGGAATACACGACCGACGGCCGCCTGAATTTTCCTCCAGTCCTCACGCTCCGCACCCAGGACAGCGCCGGCTACCTGGTGCTGCCCACGGCCAAGGGCACGACCTACGGCAGCGTCAAGGCGGTGAAAGCGCTGGTCTACGGCTTCCAGACCGAGTCGCCGGCGTCTGCGCCGACGGCTCAATATGGCGACATTGCCTACATGTCCTACGGCAACGCCACCCTGGTTGCCATGAGCATCGAGACGGGCAAGCTGCTCTGGCGGTTGCCGATCGCCGGGGCTAATCGCCACAAGCCGGTCGTGACCGATGAAGACATCTACATTCTGCCCGACCGGGCCGGGCTGTATCGCCTCAACCGGGCCACGGGCGAGGTCATCTGGCAGAACCAAAAGGCCCAGAAATTCCTCAGCTACAACCGCAAGTTCGTCTACGCCGTCGATTTCAGCGGCGAGCTATTGGTGCTGGACCGCGCCCGGGGCACTCCGCTCAGCAACTACGACGTGCGCGACTTCGTCTTCGGCGTCGACAACGAATACACCGACCGCTTCTACCTCGCCGCCCACGACGGGCTGCTGGTCAGCCTGCACGACCGCGACTACTCCTCCCCGGTCTACCATAAGCAGCTGGTCGAGGAACAGCGGCTACAGCGCAAGCGGATGGACGAAATGAAGCCGAAGGAATAGCAGGAAGCACCCATCGGGGACTCCGCCCGGCCACGGAGCGCGAACTGCACTCGATCGACGATCTCCGAGCCTCCGGTAATTGCCGGAGGCTCGTTGTCTTCAAGGAGGGAGCACCGCTAACGTGACCGCCTGGCGACTGACACTGACCATCCTGCTCTGGGGCCTGCTGGGAACGCCGCTGCTGTTTCCCCTGGCGCAGCTGGGCGGCCAGCCAGCAGCCTGGAACGCCTGGCAAAATGCCGCCCGCTTCGCCGAGCTGGCCGAAAACACACTGCTGCTGGTGGGTGGCACTTTGGCCAGCGCGGTCCCGCTGGGCATCCTCCTGGCCGCGCTGCTCGAACGCAGCGATCTGCCGCTGCGCCAGGTTTTCCGTTCCGTCATGATCTTGATGCTGCTCGTGCCGCTGCCGCTCTTCGC
>JAGVLI010000665.1 GCA_020054355.1 Planctomycetales bacterium
CAGCGGGCTGTCTTGATTGGCCGCGCCATGGACCTGCAGCTTGCCCTGGCTCAGCACGAGCCAGGCCCAGCCGCTGCCGAACTGCTTGGCCGCCGCGTCCGAGAGCGCTGACTGGAACTTGTCGAAGCTGCCGAGGTCGGCGGTGATCGCCTTCGCCAGCGGCCCGGTCGGCTCGCCGCCGCCCTTGGGCGTCATGATTTCCCAGAACAGCGAATGGTTCGCATGGCCGCCACCGTTGTTGATGACGAGCTGCCGGATTTCCGGCTTCACCTGGTCGATCTCGCGCAGCAGGGTTTCGATCGGCTTCTTGAGCAGTTCCGGCTGCGACGCGGACAGCGTCTTGTTCAGGTTGTCCACATAGGCCTGGTGGTGTTTGCCGTGGTGGATTTCCATCGTCTGCTTGTCGATGTGCGGCTCCAGGGCATCCGGCGCGTAGGGCAACTTGGGCAAAGTGAAGCCGCCGGCCTGCTGGGCGGTCAGCGCTTGCCAGGGTGCCAGGGCCAGCGCGGCCGCGCCGACACCAGCCTGCCGCAGAAAATGACGACGATCCGACTGCATGAGAATCTCTCCTGATGAGTAGGGCTAGCGGCCCCAGGTAAAGTTTGCGGGTGATGCCCGCTCCGTCCCGCTGCACAATTCTACGTGTGGAACGTGTTTTCCAGCACACACTAGAACGAGTGGCGTTACACGGCGGGGAGCGCTGCCGGCTTGCGCGCCTCCCGGACTACCAGCGTGCAACAAATATACCAATGGACTGCCCGTCCGCGGTAGTCGTGGCGCTCGGTTTTTGACGGGGCGGGGCGACCGGCGGTTTGTCCTACCTGCGAGCGACTTTCGGCCGCCATGCCGGGATTTGCCGGCCCCCCCCATTTGGACCCGGCATTGCGGCTCGATATTCGCGATTTCTGCTGGTTCCGGGCAGGCGCGACGTTACAGTGAAGCAGGCCGGAAGTCACTCAAGCGGTTTCTCATCAAGCGGAACCAACATGCATCGTCGCTACCTCGGACTCTGGACCGCCTTGCTCACGCTCGGCCTCTTCATCTACATCGCCACTCACGTCCTGAGCGACAACTGGCTGACGGCCTTCGACCGCACCGTGAAGGATGATTTTCACCGCGATGCCCTGGCTTCCCTGGAGAGACACGGCCCCTTGGTGCCGATGTTCAAGATGTTCACCACCCTGGGCAACCACGAAACGCTGACCATCCTCGGACTCGGCGTCTTCACCGGCCTGCTCCTGCGCCGCCAGTACTGGCTGGCTCTCGCCTTCCTGGGCATTGCGGTCGGCGGCGAGTTGCTCAACCTGGCCGTCAAGGCGCACTTCGCGCGCGAACGGCCGGAGTTTCCAGTGTATGTGGTTCCCCAGCCGCGCAGTTATAGCTTTCCCAGCGGCCATGCGATGGGGTCGATCATCAACTATGGCGCGCTGATCTATATCCTGTGCGTGCCCGCCGTTCCTCCGGTGGGCCGGCGCTTGGCGTTCGGCTTGTTCACGGCGGCCGTTGGCGGCTTCGTGCTGTACCGGGGGCTGGAGGGGCGGCCGCCCGAACCTTGGGAAATCGTCTACAGCATGGCGGGCTGCTTGCTGGTGGCGTTGCCGGCGCGCCCCTGGCTGCGCAATGTCTTCCTGGGCTTGCTCGCGCTGCTGATCCTGGGCGTCGGCTTCAGCCGGTTCTACCTGGGGCCTCACTGGTTCAGCGATGTGCTCGGCGGCTTCCTGGCGGGCGGTTGCTGGCTGGCACTGGGCATCTTCGCGTGCGAGGCGTACCGGCAGGCGCGGAGCGGCGTTGCTGCGAAACCGCAAGCGGGCGAACAGGTGGCCAGCGCTCCGGAAGCAGTGTAGAATCCTCGACAGTTTGTCCCACCACCTACCCACCCAGGAGATGTCCTCATGTTCAAGCCCGTTGCCGTGTTGCTCGCTGCCCTGTGTCTGACCCTGACGCTGAACGCGGAGGATAAGAAGGTGCCCGCCGTGCTGAATTTCAAAATGAAAAGCCTGGATGGCAAGGACGTGGACCTGTCCAAGTACCAGGGCAAGGTCGTGCTGGTCATCAACGTGGCCAGCGCCTGCGGCTACACCGGACAGTACCAGGGCATGCAAGGGCTGCACGACAAGTACGCCAAGGACGGGCTGGTCGTGCTCGGCGTGCCTTGCAACGATTTCGGCAAGCAGGAACCGGGCAGCGAGGCCGACATCGCCAAGTTCTGCGAAAGCAAGTACGGCGTAAAGTTCGACATGCTTTCCAAGGTGGCCATCACCGGCAAGGAGCCGGCCCCGCTCTACAAGCACCTGATCTCCAAGGAAACCAATCCGAAGTTCGGCGGCGCCGTGAAGTGGAACTTCACGAAATTCCTGATCGGCAAGAACGGCGAGATCGTCGGCCGCTTCGAGCCGGACGTGGAGCCGAACGCTCCGGAACTCACCAAGGCGATCGAGGCCGAACTGGCGAAGAAATAAGCGAACGAACTTCAGCGCGGCGGGGTTTATCGCCACCGAGTGCCAGTCCCACCCGGTGGCATAAACCCCGTCGCTCGTTTTGGGCCAGCATCCGGAGTTTCCGCATGAGTATCCAGATTCAGCCCGCGCTGCCGCTGAAGCCCTTGGCTCCGGCAACCATCGAACCCTGGCGCTGGGGCGTCATCTGGATGCTGTTCCTGGCGACCCTGATTAACTACATGGACCGTCAGACGCTCGGCTCGACCTCGAAGCATGTGATGAAGGAGTTCGGACTCACCGAACAAGGCTACGGCTGGATCGAATTCTGGTTCGGCATCTCCTACGGACTGATGCAATTCCCGGCGGGCTACCTGGCCGACCGTCTCAACCTGCGCTGGCTGCTGGCGGGCGCGCTGCTGGTCTGGTCGGCGGCGGGCTTTGCCACCGGCCTGGCACAAACAGTGACCATGCTGATGGCTTGCCGGGTATTGCTCGGGATCGGCGAAGCGTTCAACTGGACCTGCGCGGTCGGCATCGTCCAGCGCGTCATTCCGCTGGAATCGCGCAGCCTGGCCAACGGCATCTTCCACAGCGGCGCCTCGATCGGCGCGGTGCTGACGCCCCTGCTGGTATTGAACCTGGTTGGCGGCCGCGGCGAGAACTGGCGCCTGGTCTTCCAGGTCGTCGGCGCCCTGGGCCTGGTCTGGGCGGTCTTGTGGTTCTGGTGCCTCCGCGGCGAGCGCGCCGCGGTTAATCATGAAACTGCCCGCAACGGCGGCTCCCAGTTTCAATGCAGTTCTACGGCTGGTC
>JAGVLI010000194.1 GCA_020054355.1 Planctomycetales bacterium
GGGGCGCTGTAGGCCCCGCTCGGCTCGCGGGGCCTACCCAACGCGACCCTGCTCGAGCATGAACTCGTTTGCTCATGCGCTGGGGGACGGCGAGCGCGAGGCGTAGCAACTGTGGGAACGGCCAGGTGGTTTTCGGCCACGGGAGTCAATTCGTCGCGGAGACAGGTGGGGAGCGAAACGGCAAACCCCCGCCCGGCGGCGAGGGTTCGTGGTTGGGGCACTGGCGGCAAGTGCTGAGCGCGGCGCGGATCAGGTGGACATGGTGCCCTCGACGCACTGGGCCGTAATCATGAACGACTCCGAGGTGTTCTTGCCCAGCAGCTGGACCGCTGTCAGGCAGATGACGATGATCAGGGCCAGCATCACGGCGTATTCGACTGCCGTGGGGCCGTCTTCCTTCTTCAGAAAACTCTGGATCGCGGTGCGAAACCTGGAGAGCATATTTTCTCCTTCCTGCAGCTGAGGAAAGCCCGTGTGGGCGCAGGGAGTCGGCACAATCGAGGAAGGGTCGAGCAACACTACCGGGCGAGTGACGGCCGGTGAGTGGCGAGTCTTTGCTCTCCTCTACTCGGACAAAACCTAGGTCGCTGGCGGGGCGGAGTCAAATCGTAATCGAAAAAAATGCCGTTTTTTTCCGGCGGTTGGCAGCTGACGGCCCCGCTCGCGGTCTCGCAGGGCTACACCTCCATTTTACGGGTCTTGCCCAGACTTTCTTTCGAGAAAATCCGGAAAATCCTATCCCAATCCAGGCCGAACTTTGGTAGACCACGCGCGATCCCATCACTGACCGATCGTCGAGCGGCCCGGTTTTCACGTCTGGGCCGAGGGGACGCCAGATGAAGAACAAGAACAATCTGTATCAGGACGCGCCCATCAAGGTTCCTCACTTCCAGACGCTGCGCACATCAGCCTTGTTCGCCCGAAACGCCAAGGGCGAACTGATCTACGCCACCCGCCAAGACCCCCCGCATCCGGAGATCGCGGAGCGGCGCGGCGCGCGGCGCTTCGAGTGGCGCAAGTCCGCATTTTGCCGGGTGGTTCGGTCGAGCGGCGACCTCGGCGACTGGTCGCCGGTTTGGGGCTGCGAGGTTTCCAAAGGCGGTTTGAGCCTTCTGGCGGAAGAAGAGATGCCGAAAGGCGCTTATCTCGATCTGCACCTGCCGGGAGTGGCGGAAGTCGGCGAATTGCCCCTGGCGCAGGTCGTGCATTGTGCGCCCAAGGGCGGCGTCTGGCTGGTCCGCTGCCAGTGGCTGCTCGAACTGCACCAGCCGGGCGTCCGCCTGTTGCTGGGCAAGCCCGAGAAAAAGAAATACCAGCCCGCCAGCGCGCCCCACCAGCAGCGCGGCTGGCTATTGCGCCTCTGGTCGCTCTTTCACGGCGCTTGAGACTGACGGACGGCGCCCCTCGCCCGCGCGGGCGAGGGCATCCGCTGGTGCTAAGTCCAGGCACTGTTTGCCCGTGGGTCACGATTCCAATCGTGACAGGTCGTGGAGACAGTCACGATTGGAATCGTGACCCACGGGCCAGAACACCATTGCGCACCCGATTGCCTGGCTCCCGTGCGCCCGGTCAGCCTTGCCTGTCCCCCTTCCCCGCAGAAAATCAATTTCTCCGCAGCGGATTTCCCTCGCTCCGTAGTATAATTAAAGTTGTGACCTACCCTGGCAGGACATGGACGCCTGTTCCACCTGGCCATCACCCACAAAGCGCGAAGATCAGCGCCGGTGCCGTTTCGATCGGGGATCGGACGGGAGGTAGTTTATTGGCTTTACGGGAGACTCATCGTGGCAAAAGAGGAAAACATCGAAGTGCAGGGCAAGGTGACGCAGGCCCTGGCCAACACGCAGTTCCGCGTCAAGCTGGACAACGGACACGAAATCATCGCCCACATCGCCGGGCGGATCCGCAAGAACTTCATCCGCATCCTGCCGGGCGATACCGTGACCGTCGCCATCTCGCCCTACGACCTGAACAAGGGCCGGATCACGTTTCGCGGCCCGCTGCGCAACCGGCCCGAAGTGGCCGGCACCGAGGAAAAGAAGTAGCGCCGCTGGCGGCTTCGCACAACCCCATCACCGGGTTTGCTGGTATTCGTGGACCACGCCGCCCTGAACGTCGTGGAAGCGGAAGACGATCCGGCTCCGGTTGCCGTCCGGCCCCGCCGTCACGGACAGGAAGCCGCCCTTCACCCGGTGGAAACGGTGAAAATCCTTGTTCTCGCCGGGTGAGCCGCCCGAGTGCTGGTCGCTGGCTGGGCCGCAGGAAAACTCCTTCACCCCGGTCTGGGGATGGACCGAGTAGTACTGCCAGTGCCGGTCGCCGCAGGCCACGAAGAAGTTGTCCGGCGCGTTTTGCTTCACCCACTGGCGAAACTCGTCGCCCTCGTGGGCGAACGCGGCATTGGCGTGGTTGTCGCCCTTGCCCGCCCGATCCGGTCCGACGATGGGCGTCGGGCTTACCAGCACGCGCCAGTCCGCGTCGCTGGCCTTGATCGACTCGAACAACCATTTTTTCTGTTCCGCTCCCCAGATGGTCTTGCCCGGTCCGTCCTTCATATTGTTCGGGGAGCGGAAATCGCGTCCTTCGACCAGCCAGATTTGCAGCGCCTTGCCCCAGCGAACGGTGCGATACAACTTCTCGCCCACCGGCGCCTGCTCGCGGAAGATGCGCTGGCCTTCCGGAAAGGTCATCGGCAGCATCTTCTTTGCCTCCCGCGCCGGCCAGCAGTCGTTGTCGAGGGTGTCGTGGTCGTCCTTCTCCCAGTAGCCGGGCACGTTCAGATGGAAGGCGACATGCCGGGGCAGGCCGTACATCCGCTGCCAATGGTAGCGCGCCAGGGCGGTCGTCGTGGCCAGCGGCGGGTCGTTGTCGTAGTAGACCGTATCGCCGGTGGGCACCAGGAAGTGCGGCTTCAGCTTGCCCATCGCCTCGTAGATGTGAAACCCGTCGGCGCGATCGAGGTCCTTGTACGCCTGCCCCGTGACGACGGTAAACCGCACCTCGGCGCGCTCGGTGGCGGGCGGCGCGGTGGGGAAGCTGCCCTTGAGCGGCGCGTGTTTCGGCATCCCCTGCGGGCCGGCGGTTTCGGCGCTGTAGTGGTAGACGGTGCCGGGCTTCAAGCCCGTCAAGCGAAACTGATGGCTGAAATCGTTCTCCGCCTTGACGGCAACCGCGTCCGTGGCCTTGGCGTCCGACAGGTCCGCCTTGGTGCCGTAGCGAAGTTGCACCAGATCGGAAGA
>JAGVLI010001008.1 GCA_020054355.1 Planctomycetales bacterium
AACAAGTTCAAGCTGCGCACCTGGGACCCGGTGCTCAACAAGGGAGCGATCTGGACCTACTGGCAGGGGGCCTACCGCGATACGGGTCGTGATGAAGGCGCGACCCTGGTGCTGCAAACCGCGAACCGCCAGGGGTGGTTCTGGTACATCCCGCTGCACGACGACCGCATCAGCGTCGGCGTGGTCGGGCCGTTCGACTACCTCTTCAAGGGCCGGGGCAGCCACGAGCAGACCTATCGGGAAGAAGTGGAGCGTTGCCCGGCCGTGGCGGAGCGCGTGGCGAAAGCGAAGCGCGTCACCGGCTATTTCGCCACCAAGGACTACTCCTACCGCGCCACCCAGGTCGCGGGCGACGGCTGGGTGCTGGTGGGCGACGCCTTCGGTTTCCTCGATCCGCTGTACTCATCGGGCGTGCTGCTGGCCCTGCGTTCCGGGGAGATGGCGGCCGATGCCATTCACGAAGGGTTCCAGCGCAATGACCTGTCCGCCGCCCAGCTGGGCAAGTGGGGCCCGGACTTCAATCGAGGCGTGGACCGGATGCGCCGGCTGGTCTGCGAATATTACAACGGCTTCAGCTTCGGTCAATTCATCCGCGCCCATCCTGACCTGACGGGGACCGTGACCGACTTGCTGATCGGCGATCTCTTCACCGACCGCGTGGACCGGGTCTGGCAGCCGATGGAAGCGCTCTACCCGGAAGGCAAGGCGTCGCCGCCCGCCTGGGATTCGGGAACCCCGCCGGAAGTGGCGGGCAACAAGGTCAACGAGTTGTTCCTGCCGGAAGGGGAGCGGCCGTAAGAAGCACCGAGGAGCAGCTTCCTGCATATCGTTTTGAATGGGGCGGTTCCGCGCGAAACGATAAATCAAAATCGGGAGTTTAGCCGACTCGAGGTTGATCCCATGAAATCCCATACTCTTTCCTTCGCTCATCTCCGGCGACTGCTGCTCGACCTGCATTTCACCGAAAGTCGCAAGGAAACGTACTGGCGCTTCGAGCACCCCGAGTCGGACACGGTCTTTCTGTTCCGTCCCTACGCCCTCGATGAGCATGTGACGCCGTCGGATCTCGTTGCCACCCGCATGCAACTCGATTGGCGCGGTTTGCTGCCCGCGAGTGTCTTCGACCATTCCTTGAACAAGACGCCTGCCTGAACACAGGGGCGAGGCATCCATTGACCTTCGCTTCAAGCCGAATGCAGCCCCGCCAGCAGGTTCTCCAGCGCGGCCGGGTCCATCGGTTTGACCAGATGCAGGTTGAAGCCCGCCTCGGCCGACCGACGCTTGTCCTCGTCCTGTCCCCAGCCGGTCAGGGCAATCAGAAACATCGACTGGCCGCCCGGCAAGGCTCGAATCCGCCGGGCGGCGTCGTAGCCGTTCAGCTTTGGCAAGCCAATGTCGAGCAGCACCACCTCGGGCTGAAACGTCCTCGCTGCTTCCACGGCTTGCAGGCCATCGTGAGCGGTGCGCACCTCGTTGCCGGTTAATTCGAGCATCTTGCTCAAGCTGGCGGCCGAGTCCTTGTTGTCATCCACCACCAGGATGCGGCGCTTCTTCTCGCCGGCGTCGGGCCATTCGCCGGCATCGGCCACCTGAGGTTCGTCGACCTCCTCGGTGTCGAGGACCGGCAGGCGCACCCGGAACTCGCTGCCGCGCCCAGGGCCGGCGCTGTGGGCCTCAATGGTCCCGCCATGCATCTCGACCAAGCCGCGCGCCAGGCTCAGACCGATGCCCAAGCCGCCCTGGGCGCGCTCCAGCGAGCGCTCCACCTGGGTGAAAATCTCGAAGATCCGGGGCAACATGTCCGGGGGGATGCCGATGCCGGTGTCTCGGACCCGCACGACCACCTCGCCATCGTTCAGTGCCCCGCACAACTGGATACGGCCGCCTGGCTCCATGTACTTGGCGGCGTTGTTGAGCAGGTTGGCGAACACTTGTGCCAGCCGGGTCAGGTCGGCATCGAGGTAGATCGGCTCGATCGGCAGCGCAATGCGTAGTTCGTGACCGGCCGCCTCAATGGCTGGCCGGGCGGCTTCCACGGCGCTGCGCACCACGGCCGCCAGTTCGACCCGTTCCTTCCGCAGCGCCAGCTTGTTTCGGGTAATTCGGGAAATGTCCATCAGGTCGTCGATCAGGCGGACCATGTGATGCAGCTGCCGTTCCATCATGGCACGTGCGCGTTCCAGAGTCACGGGATTGCTGCCGTCCAGTCGCAGCAGTTGCAGGGCATTGCGGATCGGCGCCAGGGGGTTGCGCAACTCGTGGGCCAGGGTCGCCAGGAACTCGTCCTTGCGCCGGTCGGCATCTCGTAAACGCTCCTCGGCTTCCTTGAGGCCGGTGACGTCCACCAGGACGTTGACGGTGCCGATCAGTCGGCCGGATTCATCGTGCAAGGGGTTGGCATGGACCAGGACAGTGCGGCGGCTGCGATCCGGCCGCTCGACGACGATCTCGTGGCCGTTGTATGCCCGATCCTCGCGCAGGCTCCGGGCCATCCAGCATTCCGCGCGGTCGAGCGGCGTGCCGTCGGGCAGGAAGATTTTGAAGGAACCGCAAAAGCGATCCGCCGCATCGTTCAGCCGGGGTTGCCGTCCCCAAAGTTGCTCCGCAGCCTCATTGAAGAACGTAATCAATCCTGCACGGTCGCAGGTATACGCTCCGACGGGCAGTTTTTCCAGCAAACGGCGGAATTCCATTTCACTCGGATGCGGCTGGGTTCGGGCCAGCCAGGATGGACCAATCATTTGAGCCTCCTCTCGTATCCCTGATTTAGAGAGCAGCAATTGCTGTGCCGCCTAAAACAGTCGGCGGCACACGGTTTGCCCTATCTCTTTGGTTGTGGATCGCAAACTCGAAGGAGGTGGGCCATGTTGAGGCGATACGGCAGCGTGGGCGTGCTGATACTGGCGATGGTCATGCTCCATCCAGGCAGCGGGATCGGCGACGAGAAGTCAGGCAAGGAGAAGCCCTCCCCGCGCATCTTGCAGCGCGAGGAACTCGCCAGCGTTCAGGAAGCGGCTGCCTATCTCGTCAGAGAATTGGAAAACCTGCAGGAACAGATCAGCTACGAAATGGGGGATGTCAAGCTGCGGCCGTTGTTCGCGCAGGTCGATGCCGCCCTCGCCCGCGCAGTCCATTTCCAGGACGCGCTGAAGTTCGGCGTGGCGCGCGAGACGCTTTACCAGTACTTCGAGGAGATGGACAAGAAGCTCCACGACACGGCCAAGGGCATTCAGGAAGCTGCTCCGAAGAACACCGCCGTGCAGCGGGCAGCCGACCGGCTGGCCATGGCCGATATCAGCTTGCACTTCGCGCTCTCGAAAGGCGATATCTCCGAGGAGCGGCAAGTCCAGATGATGGCCCGGCAGGCGGATGCGCTGGTGTTCGCCGCCAAGGAATTGCAGCGGGCGGCACATTTCGCCGCCGGCGCCGGTCCCAAGCAGGTCGTCGTCGAGCCAACCGTCGCCAAGCTGGTGCAGGCCGCCCAGGCATTTCACCAGGGTACTCGGGCAGGCAAGAGCCGGCAGCAGTTGCAGGAGGATTTCAAGCCGGTGGACCGGGCCTGGGAAGAGGTCCTGCTGCGGGTGCGCGACCTGGATGCCAAGGAGCAAGCCTATCTGCTGCGCAGCGCCGGCCGGGTGGACCGCATCCACGACCACCTGTTCGGCCTGCTCAAGATCGAAGGGAAACGCTCGGGATTGACGATTCGGACCTGATGAGGTGAGCCGGTGGGCGTAAGCCCCCGGAGTAAGACGCATTGCGGCGTCAGCCCGACGTGGCACGGTCTGCTCCGTCGGCCCGACGCCCGCCTTACTGCAAGTGCTTGCGAATGAAGGCCAGCGCCCTGGCGCGCGCCTCCGCGATCTGCTTCGGATCGTCGGCGCTGCTCAGGCCGTGGTTGCCGCCGGGCACCGAAACGAACTCGTGCGGCAGCTTCAGGCGCTTCAGTTCCTTGGCCATGTTGGCGGAAAGCTCGTGGGGCACGTCGGTGTCGGCGGTGCCGTGCAGCATCAGTATCGGCGGATACTGGGGAAACAGTTTGCGCACCGGGCAATAGGGATCGAGCTTCGCCTTGTCCGTGGCGGGATCGAAGCCCGTTACTTCCTGGGTCCAGAGTCCGTTCTGGCGCAGGTATAGATAATAGCGGCTGCGGCCTTGGCCCTGCTCCTTGGCGGCGACCCCGCTCAGGACTGGGCCGCCGACGCCCTTTTGCGCTTCCTCTTTCGCAATGAGCGGCACCGTCTTGCGGTAATGGTCCGACGGTTTGGTGTACCAATCGCCGTCCACGTCGCCGTAGCCCCAGTAGGAAACCAGCGCCGTCGGACGCGGTTCCACGCAGACTCCCGTCATCATCGTCAAGTAGCCGCCGGCCGAGCCGCCTGCCACAACGATCTTTTTCGGGTCGGCGTGGAACAGTTTCGGCCCCTGCTCCCGAATCCAGCGGAAAGCATCCTTCACATCGTCGATGATGGCCGGCAGCTTCACTTCGGGCGCCAGCCGATAGTCGAGCGACACCAGACAGCAGCCTTCCGCGCGCGCCAGGTCGAGGAGGTCTTTTGGGACGCTGCTCCGGCTGCCCATGATGAGAGCGCCGCCGTGAATCCAGACCAGCACGGGCCGCGCCTTTTGATCGGCGTGCCGATACACGTCGGCTTCGATCTTCACATCGCCAACGGTCTTGAAGACGTGGGTTTTCTTCTCGAAAGCCGGTTCGTCGGCGGCGGCCAGCAAAGCGGCGACCAGCAGGCTCGGCAGCATGTTGGCTCTCCAAAATAAAGCGAGCGGGAAGCGTCAGCCTCCCGCTCGTCGTGGAATTGTGCTAAACCGCGAGCGGTCTATTGCTGGCCCTTCTTCTTTTCCAGCTCCTGTTGCAGCTTCTCCAGCGCTGCCTTGGCTTCGGCCAGCTTGCGCTCGACCTCGGCCTTGTCGGCTTCGGCCTTCTGCAAGGCGGCCTTGGCGTCTTCGAGTTTCTTCGCATCCTCGGCCGCGATCTTCGGCAGGGCCGCGACTACCGGCGGCGGATACTTGCCGGATTTCAGATCGGCCAGCAGCGACTGGACCAGTTCGCCCGGCACGGCGTAGGTTTCGGTACGGCCGGCGCGGGCGATATTGATGCCCAGCACCTTGCCGTCGAGATCGACGAGCGGGCCGCCGCAATCGGCCGGCTTGATGACCGAATCGTGTTGCAGGATGGTGGGGAAACCGGTGCGGCGATTGCTCAGCTGGCTGCCCAGGCTGTTCTGGAAGTCGCCGCGATTGTTGCCGCCGGACGGCCGTTTGCCGAGCGTGGCCTTGAGTTCCAGTTCCTGATCGCCGCGCTTGATCTTCAGCGTGACCACTTCGTCGGGCTTGCGCCGCTGCAGCAGTCCCATGAAGGCGTCGGCGCTCGGCGTGGCCTCGCCGTCCACGGCGACGATCTGATCGTTGACCTTGACGCCGGCTTTTTGGGCGCCGGCATCGGGCATCACCTGGTTGACCTTGACGCCCGCGAAGTCGAGGTCGAGGCTGACGCCGAGGTAGCCGCTGGTCGGGCTGGGCGCTGGGGC
>JAGVLI010000407.1 GCA_020054355.1 Planctomycetales bacterium
CATGCTGCGCGGCGAAGCGCGCGGCGAAACCACGCGCCAGGAAGCGGCGGCCATGCTGTCGGCCGCCAAACGAAAATGGTAAGCGCGGCTCAGCCGCGCAGCCAGGCGGCGATGATGAGGACGATGAGCGCTGCCGCGAGGGATTCGATTCCGGTGATTTGCCACATGACTGGGACTCCGTCGTCCAGTGGTCCGAGTGCCTCTCCCCAGGAAGACAACGGAATCCGGGCCGGGTTTCGACCGCGAAATCGCGGCTTTTTCTGCGATTTGCACCGAGTTATTTTCGCGGCTGAATCAGCCCCTCGACGCACCAACTAATGCAAGGTAAACTGATGATATGAACGAAACCGTGCTCACGCTCGAAGAAGCTGCTCGTTGTCTCCCGGCCCTTGTCCAGCAGGTCCATGCGACGGGTGAAGCGGCGCTGCTGGTCCAGTCCGGGCAGCCGCTGGCGCGCATCGTCGCGGTCCCGGCGAACCAACCCGGTTCCGATGACTTGATTGCCTTTCTGAGACAGTGGCGGCTCGATTATCCCGAGCCTGACGATCAATTTGCCGAGGTCATCGAGCAAAGCCGCCAGGCCATCCGGCCGCCGCACGATCCAATAGCTGATATACTCGACGCGGTCTGGTTTGACACACAAGCCTGAAGCGCAAGCGAAGGACCATCCTTCGCTTGCGCTTCAGGCTTGTGTGTCACTTTGCCCCGTGCGCAGTATAGCTGATTGCTTTTAGCTGACAGCTATCAGCTATTCAGCCTTTTCCGCCACACCCCTTCATACAAAAACCAGGTCCGCCGGGCGAACCGCGAACGGTTCTCTCGGCGGACCTTGATACTGCGAAGCCGCTAGCGGCGCGGGTCAGTTCACTTCCTTGATGCGAATGCGCCGATACTCGAACTTCATGGTGCCTGGATTGGCGCCGGGTTCCGCTTGCAGGCCGATCGGCCCCTTGGCCGGCAGGGTCATGGTCGGCGGCGCGAACGGCTCGCCGTTGCACAGGCAGGTGGCGACGGCGTTGACGCTGATGTCAACCTTGTTCACGTCCACCGCCGTGCCGTTGAGCTTGGCGACCGGCTTGCCGTCCTTGACGGTCACTTCGAGCACGTCCTTCGGGCCTACGTCCTTGCCGTTGACCTTGGTGACGACGATGCCGTTCTTGACGGTGATGTCCAGTTCGTTCCAGCCGTCGTTCTTGAAGTTCTTCATCTGCTTCTGCTCGCCGCGCCGGATGAAGTCGCGGACCTGCAGCTGCGGGCCGCGGATGTAGACGCCGCTGTCGGACTTTTCGCCGGCCCGGAACTCGAGCTTCAGGTTGAACTCCTTGTCGAACTCCTTGACGGTGTAGAGGTCCTTGATGCCCTTGCCTTCGTCGGCGACGATGACGCCGTCCTTGACGAAGAAGCGCTTGTCGGCGGTTTCGCCCTTGCCTTCGAGCGTATCCTTGCCGTAGCGCCAGCCGGTCAGGTCCTTGCCGTTGAACAGCAGGACATAGCCGTCCTCGGGCTTGAACGTGTCGGCCTGTTCGGCGACGGCGAAGCCGCCGAGGACCAGCACCATGACGGGCAGTGCCAGCCAGCGCGCGTAAGCGTGAGCCATTGAGACACCTCCTGGAGGGAAAGTTTGCCGGCCGGAAAGCCACGCCCCGTGCGATGGACGCTCCGACCCGGCGGCAGGACCAGTCATCTTCTACCCGACCGCACGGCCCATCGCAAGATGCTGCCGAAAAGAGTCCGCGACGGCAGCTTACCGGCGGGGTTGCTTTCCTGCTCCCTCATTCCCGAAAGGATGACTCTCATGCTGCGACTCTGCACCTGCGTCGGCGTACTCCTCACTGCCGGCTTCCTGGCCTTCGCGCAAAAGGCGATGACGCCCGATCCCAACGGCCCCCGGCCCATCGATGCCGTGGACAGCGTCTGGATCGAGGACCTGACCTGGATGGAAGTGCGCGACGCCGTGAAGGCCGGCAAGACCACGGCGATCATTGCCACCGGCGGCGTCGAGCAGAACGGCCCGTACCTGGTCACGGGCAAGCACAACGTCGTCTTGAAAGGACTCTGCGAAATCATCGCCCGCAAGCTTGGCGACGCCCTGGTTGCTCCCGTGGTGGTCTTCGTGCCGGAAGGCGACATCGACCCGCCCAGCAGCCACATGAAATATCCCGGCACCATCAGCCTGACCGAGGACACTTACGAACGGCTGCTGACGGACATTGGCGCCTCGCTGAAAGCGCACGGCTTCACGCGCCTCGTGCTGCTGGGCGACAGCGGCGGCAACCAGAAGGGCATGAAGGCCGTCGCCGACAAGCTGAACGCCAAGTGGGCCGGCGGCAAGGCGCGGGCCTACTTCATCCCGGAGTTCTACGACTACGGCGGCTTGAACAAGTGGGTCGCCAGCCAGGGCGTCAAGCAGGTGGATGAAGGCTTCCACGACGATTTCGCGATGACGGCGCAGATGATGGCGGTCGATCCCACATCCGTGCGCCACAAGCAGCGCATCGCCGGCAAGAAGGCCACGATCAACGGCGTGGATATCAGCGACGTGGCCAAGACTCAAGAATGGGGCAAGAAGATTTTCGACTACCGCGCGGACGTGACGATCAAGGCGCTGAAAGCAGCGACGGCGAAGGACGCGGGGAAGTGACTGACCGAAAGCCCTGCGGCCTGCGGCTACGGCAACTGCCCGGCAGTTGCCGTCAGCGGAAATGATCGAAGAGAGCTGGTACTACTGGATTGACTCTTTCGGCGCCTACTACTTCGGGGTGCGGTTCGACTCAGACGGGTGGGTCATTGCCACGCACGGCAACTAGCAAGCGGCCATGATTTTCGTACTTTGCTGATTCGCGCCGCTTCGCAGAAGCGGCGCGAATCAGCAAGCGGCCAGCTACCGTCCCTGCCACCAGCGGTTCAGCACTTCCGTCAGCTGCTTGACCTTCTCGCCCTGGTCCTTCGCCTGGTCCTTTTCCTCGAACGGGTCTTGGGCCACGTGGTAGAGTTCGCCCGCTTTCTTCTCCTCGAACCAGATCAGTTTCCAGTCGCCCTGGCGAACCCAGCGGTGCGTCAAGTTCAGGGATGGCTTGTCGAGGTCCACGGCGGTATACACGAAGATTTCGCGTCCTTTCAGTTTTCCCAGTTCTCCACGGTCAGGCCGGGCACGGCGGTCAGGTCGGTGTCGCTGCTGACGACGGTGCAGTTGCCCAGGCTGAGGGCAATGGCGGCGATCATCATGTCCACCACCTGCATGGGTCGGCCGCATTTCTTTAATGCCGCAGCGATGCGGCCGTATTCCCGAGCCGCAATTCGGTCGAACGGCCAGCTGCGAATTCGGCTCAACCCGTGTTCCAGCCTCGCGATGTTCTCTTCCCAGCTCGAACTGAATTCGAGGCCATAGAACAACTCCGCCACCACAGGTTCACATGTGCCGATTCGATCTCCGCGCAAGCGAGCTTCCCGCACGCGGTCAGCGACGCTGCCGCGACGATTCACGAACGCATTCACCGCGTTGGAATCGAGGAGGTAGCGCCTCACGGCCACATCCTCCGCAGTTTCTCGGCGTGTTCGTCGAAGTGGGCTTTTTCCCACTCCTTGCGCGCCCGCCGCTCCGCTTCCCACGCGGCGCGTTCCTCCTCCGTGAAGACCAGCGGTTGAAGTGATTCGTACCACTTCAGCCAGTCGGCAATTGCCTCGGGACTGTCCGCCCACTCCTCATCTTGCAGGGGAGCCGGCTCGACCAGGAGCCGCGCGCCATCGGGCCAGTCCACGGGGCCGTCCGGAACGATCTGCCCATTCTTCCAGGTTGCGCGAATCGCATTCACGGCCGTCCTCCAGATGGCGCGAAGCCTAGCTTTTGCAGCGGCGTGTTCGGGAAACTGACGTGCTTGCGTGCAGGCCGCTGCGCGGTTCTCGGCGAACCGACTTCAGAGTACCAGAATTTCCCGGCGGCAGCAGCCGGCGTCGCGTGCTAAACCGCAAGCGAGTACCAGCGGCTACCGCCCCTGCCACCAGCGATTCAGCACTTCCGTCAGCTGCTTGACCTGCTCTGCCTGCTCCTTCGCCTGGTCCTTTTCCTCGAACGGGTCTTGTGCCACGTGGTAGAGTTCGCCCGCTTTCTTGTCCTCGAACCAGATCAGCTTCCAGTCGCCCTGGCGGACCCAGCGGTGCGTCAAGTTCAGGGCCGGCTTGTCGAGGTCCACGGCGGTATGCACGTAGATTTCGCCGAAGACGGCCGTGCGGTCGAGCTTGGCCTTGCCGCTGGCCACGTCGAGCAGGTTCACGCCCTGCATCTCCTTCGGCGGTTTCGCGCCGCAGGCCGTCAGCATGGTCGGCACCAGATCGACCGTGGATACCAGGTCGTTGTACCGGCCCGCTTTCGTCTTGCCCGGCCAGCGGAGCAGGACCGGCGTGCGCAAGCCGCCGTCGTAGGGCGACATCTTGCTCTTCGGCGCGAAGTTGCCCCGCGTCGTCTTCACCGCGCCGGTTTCCTGAATCCAGCCGTTGTCGGTCACGCAGACGATCAGCGTATTGTCCGCCAGCTTGTGCTTGTCCAGCCAGGCTAGCAGCTCGCCGCAGGTCTCGTCGTACCACTCGCACATGGCGTAGTATTTCGCCAGCTTCGGGTTCCTGCCCTCCGCCGCATACTTCTTCAGCAGTCGTTCCGGCGGGTTATGCGGCTCGTGGGGCATCATCGGCGCGTACCAGAGGAAGAACGGCTGCTTGGGTTCGGCAGCGATAAAATCGTAGATCGGCTTCATGGTTTCGCGGCCGATGATGAGTCCCTCGTCGCCGTGCCGGCCCTTGGTGGTCATGCCGTGGGTGAAGCCAGCGTTTTGGAAATGGCCTTCCCAGTATTTCCCGGTCTGGAAGCTGCGATAGCCCAGTTCCTTCAGCAAGCGGGGCAGCGCCGGCGCTTGCTGAATGAACGGGTGCATCTTGGCGCGATCGACGCCGTCGGGCGGATCGTTGCAGCAGATCTTGTGCTGATGGCCGTAGAGGCCGGTCAGCAGCGTGGCCAGGCTGGCCCGGCACAGCGAAGTCGGCGTGTAGCCGTTGGGAAAGAACGCACTGTCGGCCGCCAGCTTGTCGAGGTGCGGTGTCTGCACGATCTTGCTGCCCATGAAACCGAAATCGGTCCAGCCCTGATCGTCGCCGACGATCATGACGACGTTGGGCTTGTCGGCGGCGGTCGCGGTAATGCTGGACGTTGCCAGCAACAGCAAGGAGAGGAGCCAGCGCGGGGTGTTCATGGGAGAGTCCTACTTTTAGGGTGCGAAGCCGCAAGCGGCCGGAGATCACGGCTTGGCCGCTTTCTGCCTGCTTCGTATAATATCAATAATGATTCTCGATTATACTTCTCGTGACCTCAAGGGAGTGGATGTCGTGTCCTTACCAGCGGTCGCCGTGTCGCAAAGCCCGGAAGCCAAGTTCCGGGAGTACCTGGCCAGCCGGCCCAAGCCGCAGCGCTTCACCGACCAGCAGCGCGACATGATTAACTATATCTTCTCGCAGCACGACCACTTCGATGCCGAGCAACTGATCGAGGACCTGAAGCGCGACGGCCTGGGAGTCAGCCGGGCCACCGTCTACCGCACCCTGGCCAAGCTGGTGGACGCCGGCCTGCTCCGCCGCCTGGAATTCGGCCCGCGCATGTTCTACGAGCACGACTACGGCTACCCGCAGCACGAGCACCTGCTCTGCGAGAAGTGCGAGAAGAAGATCGAATTTCAAAGCCCGGCCATCGAGTCGATGATCCGCGAAGTCGCCCAGCAGCACCACTTTCAGCCGAGCGGCCACACCTTCATCATCCGCGGCACCTGCCGCGACTGCAACCAGGCCAAGATGACGAAACGGCGTTTGGACCTGATCTGAAGGCACGAGTCTCGCGCACATTACGGAATAAGGCCGTGGGCCAGGTCTTCACGCTGGCCCACGGCCTCACATTATGTGACTGACTCTTCAGCGCGTGGCACTTCGCGCCTGGGCTAGGCGCTGGCGGGCCGCTTCGGCGGCACGGGTCGTCCGGGCACCC
>JAGVLI010000980.1 GCA_020054355.1 Planctomycetales bacterium
CGAGGACGCCGCCGTGCCGGTGGTGCTGCCGGTCAGCCGGCCGCTGTTCATGAAAGACCCGTTCGGCTGGGTCTGGTGGATGATCGGTTCCACCGTGGAATGGTGCTTCGGCGCGTTCGCGCTGATCCTGGGCCTGTCGGTTTTGGCGGCGGTGCCGATCGTGCAGTTTTTGACGCTGGGCTACTTGATGGAAGTCTCCGGCCGCATCGCCCGGACGGGCCGTTTCCGGGATGGCTTCGTCGGCGTGTGGAAGGCGGCGCGGGTGGGCAGCATCGTGCTGGGCACCGCCCTTGTCCTGGCGCCGCTCTACTTCGTGTCGGCGATGGCGGAATCGGCGCAGCTGGTCGATCCGGGCGGCGCGGCGGCGGTGGGCTGGACCTTCGCCCTGAACGCGCTGACGGTCCTCTTCGGCTTGCACATCGTCGGGGCCTGGTCGCGCGGCGGCAAGCTGCATCACTTCCTCTGGCCGTCGGGCAATCCGGTGCGGCTGGTTCGTCGCTTCTTCCAGGGCGAAATCCTCGACGTGCTCGGCCTGGTGTTCCTGGGCAACTTCTGGTGGTTGGGCAAGCGCCTGCCGCACGGCGGCTATTACGGCGAAGCGCGCGACGCCGTCTGGAGCTTCTTCGTCTCGCTGCGGCTGCCTTACTATTTCTGGCTGGGGGTGCGAGGCTTCTTTGGCGCGCTGCTCTGGATCGCGGTGCCGGTGTCCTTCCTGGCGCTGGGCCGGCTGGGGCCGATGATCCAGTTCAAGGGCGACCCGGCGCAGGGCGGCTTCCTGTTCGTGGTGGTGATGTTCGGCTGGTTCGTGAACTCGCTGGTGCTGCTCTACGTGCCGTTCCTGCAAGTCCACCTGGCCAGGGAGCAGCGCTTCAGCGCCATGTTCGAGTGGCGGGAAATCCGCCGCGTCTTCAAGCGAGCGCCGATCGCGTTCTTCGTCTCGTTCTTCGTGCTGCTGGCGCTGGCGCTGCCGTTGTACATCCTGCGCATCGAGCAGGTGCCAGGCGACGCCGGCTGGATTTTAGCCTTCTTCTTCATCATCACCATCTTCCCGACCCGGCTGCTGACCGGCTGGGCCTACGCCCGCGCCATGAAGAAGGCCGAGACGCCTTCGCTCCGCCGAGCGTTGGGCAGCGGCGATGCCTGGACGGGCTTCAAGGGCATCTGCGGGTTCCTGACGCGCTGTAGCTGTCGGTTCCTGATGCTGCTGACGGCGGCCATCTACGTCTTCTTCCTGTTCTTCACGCAGTACACGTCGGGCGAGGGCGCGTTCAGCCTCTACGGGCAACACGCCTTCATGCTGCCGGTGCCGTTCTTCGCGTTCGATTGAATGCGGCTGCAAAAGCATGTGAACCATCAGCGACCTGATACGGCCATCGAGATTACCGCCCAACCGAATCAACGGTTCGACGGCTTGGAGCTTGACCCACTTGTCCAATCTCAAAGTACAAGCGGAAGCCCTTCGCGTGGGGCTGCTCGCGGGTTACGTGCAGCCGGCCGAAGTCGTCGCATGGGCGGATCGCCTGATCTTGGCCGGTGCTGTGCCTGGGCCTGAACTCATTGCCGTTTCGCTCGGTGGTAGTCTACCCGCCGATGAATTGGCGAAGGTGCTCCACGCGCTTCAGGGCGAGGCGTGCCCAACACGGCTGGCGCGGTCGATACTCAGTCAGATGGCCGCAGCAGTGCGCCGCGACCCGGCTACAGGACGGGAAATTGCCCGCTGGCTCTACCAGATGGAGCTCGACCATTTGGTCCCGTCACCGGAAGCAAGGATACAGATGAATCGGTTGGACGACGCCTTCGCTCTGGCAGAGTCTGGCACTTGGGGCACGTTGCAGGAGGCGCAAGCCGAACTCGCCGAGTTTCTTTCCGAATGGGCGGAGCCGCTCTGACCGCGCCGGGTGCCATGCTTGGCACCCGGCGATACGCTTCTGCGAAGCGTCGCGAACCGGCGGAGTTACCGCTTCACTTCAACGCAATCTCATGATTGCTCAGCCGCTCGTAACCCTGCTCGGTAATCAGATAGTTGTGCTCGATACGAATCCCGCCGACGCCGGCCGTGTACAGGCCCGGTTCGAGCGTCACCACGTCTCCGGCCAGCAGGGTTTCGTTGGCGTGGCGCACGAAATACGGTGCTTCGGGGTGCGTTAGTCCCAGACCGTGGCCCGCGTGGTGCGGAAAATCGTCCGCCACCCCCACTTGCTCGAAAGCGCTGCGCACCGCGCGGTAGACCGTCAGGCAGGCTGCTCCCGCCCGCAACTCTTGCTCTCCCGCTTTCATGGCAGCCATGCACAGGTCGTAGAGCTTTTGCTGGGCGGGCGTCGGCTCCTTGCCCACCACCAGGGTGTTGGTGAAATCGGAACGATAGCCCGCGATGACCACCGAGAAGTCCAGGATCAGCATGTCGCCGGGCTGGATCACTTGTTTCGTCGGCGGGCCGCCGCGCCGTTCCGGGCCGGGCGAGATCGCGAAGTCGCCGTAGACGATGGCCGCTTGCCCTGCCGCCTGGATGCAGGCCGAGTTGATCCCGCAGTAGACGTCCAGTTCGGTCATGCCGGGTTGCACGTTGGCCCGCGCCCAGGCATGGCCGGCGTCCGTGGCTCGCATGCAGCGTCGCAATGCCTCGATTTCATCGGGGTCTTTCTGCCGGCGCATCTGGGCGATGGTCTTGATGACCGTCGAGGCATACGGATCGCCGATGCGGTCGTGGACGCGCAGGCCGGTCCCTTCCGGGTTGACCGTTTCCAGCGGGGCCAGCTGGCGCGGCCCGTTGGCCGGCGACTGGCCGTCGTACCAGGGCACCACCCGCCGCTCCTCGACGTGGGCTTCCTCCACGCTCGCAGGCAGCCGGTTGTCGTGCAGCAGCTTGGCATGGCCGTCCTTGCGGACGATCAGGTAGCCGCGAAAGCCCGCTCCCAGGCTGAAGGGATCGACGTGGAAGTTGGCCAGGTACGTCAGGTGGATGGGGTCGCCCAGCACCAGGAAGTCGCTGGCCGGCGGCGGGTCGAGCTGTTGCCAGAACCGTTGCCGTCGCTGTCGGCAGCCTGCGGCTGTGAGCATGGCGGGATTCCTTGCGTGAACCAGGGTGGAACGGTTGCCGTCTGTCATTAGATTGCGCTGCCGGCGCATTCGGGCAATATGGACGCCGGAACACCGAATCACATGGTAGCTTCGCTCACATAGTAGCCCGCCGCTCCGCGGCGGTACGAGCGGCGCAGCCGCGAGTAGAAGCGCCGGCGGCTGGCCGCACGACGGCGGCAAATGGAGTCGATGGGAGAGACGCAGACAGGTTCCTGGCTATTTGCAGAGGAAAAGAGCAGCTTGCCGCCGGCACCACACTCGCGGCTGCGCCGCTCGTACCGCCGCGGAGCGGCGGGCTACCATGTGCGACTTTTGACACCCCTTTCCCCCTGGCTGTATAATTGACTGCGGGCTTCCCCCGTGTTCTGCCGGTCTGGATGGCGGGGGCCGGCATGACGCGACTTCGTACTCATCGGGGAGGTGCAGACATGAATCGATACCTCCGAGGATTCCTTCAGCTGCTGCCGTGCTGCTTGATCGGCACCGTCCTCTTGTTGCCTGCGGCGCTGCGCGCCGAAGCGCCGCCGGTCAGCGATGGCGTCTTCATATCCATCACTTATCCGATCACCGATAAAGAGATTGGCCGGATCAAGGAGCTGAGCAGCCTGGCCCGGCAGGATTACCGCAACCGGGTCAAGGAAGCCGGCCACGACGTGCCGCCCGCCCCGCTGAAGATCGTCTACGACTTCAACCCGGAGAACCAGCCCAGCGGCCCTGCGCCCTATGGTCTGTGCCGGGAGCTGGCTGCCTTCCTGCTCGGCCTGAACGATGTGACCACCATCGCCTTCGTCCATGCCGACGTGACCCGCCATGCGGTGCTGCCGGTGCTGGCCTGCCGGGAGATCGTCATGGCCAAGGAATGCCGGCTCGGCGATGCCCTGCGCGACCAGGCTGACCCGGTCGGCAAGGACCAGCTGGTGTTTTACAAGGAAGTGGCCGAGGCCCGGGGCCGGCCTCCGGCCATCATCCTCAAGATGCTCGACCGCGACCTCGAAGTTTGGGAAGCGACCCGCAACAACTCCGTCTGGTACGTCGCCGGCGATGCCCCGCCCGAGGAAGGCGTCATCGTCAACAAGGCCATCGGGCCGGTGCTGGCCAAGGATAAAGTCGCGCTGCTGACCACGGCGGAAGCGCAGAAGTTCGGCCTGTGCCGGCGCAGCTTGCAGACGCGGGAAGATGTCGCCGGCTGGTATGGCATCCCCAGCAGCCGGCTGCGCGACGACCC
>JAGVLI010000573.1 GCA_020054355.1 Planctomycetales bacterium
GCCAGCGCTAGGGCGGGATTGCGAGGCAGAGCCTCGCGGCCGTGCGTTCCCTGGCGGAGCCAGGGAACGAGGATAGAAAGCACCGTTCGGTTCATCATGGCCACTGCCTCTCTATTCGCGACCCTGGGGCAACCTGTCCGGCTTTTCACCGCCGAGGACGGCTTCACCCCAGAGGTGCGGGCTGGTGCTGACGTGAACGCGCGGATCGTCGTTGAGCCAGAATGCGTAGACGTTCGTGCCCGTGTCGATCTGCAGCTCGAAGCCGATCGTCGTGCCAGGCTTGAACTCCGCTTGCCGCAGGGCCGCTTTCGGGATGAGCAGTTCGAGCATCCAGCCGGCCGGTGTGCGCTTGCCGGCGCGGAGCATGGCTCCCTCACCCGTGTTTGCGTGCGGCACAATGCTCCATTCGATCTTGCCGGCCTTGTTCTTGACGATCCTCGACTCGTAGCCGCCGATGCCGTCGTCGTTGGGCGTGCCGAAGGGGAACGCGAAGAACTGATGCACGCTCGCTTCGCCCCGTTCGCGCGGCCGAAGGTTGAGCGTATCGATGTAGACTTCGACGGCGTCGTTGTCCCAGAACGGCCACATGCCTTTTTCCGGCTTGGGCTGATTCTCCAGTTCTCCGCTGCTGTCGAATACGTCCACGGCGATGAGAATGCCTTTCGGGCAGTAGGCGAGAAAAGCCTTCTGTCCGCGCGGCACCGCCAGGACCTTCTTCGGACTCTTGCCGCGTTCGACGGCGGTCAGCACCACGGGCGGGATGTCCTTCCAGTCGTCGAGATCGCCGTCGATCTTGATGGCATCATTGTCCAGCAAGCGTAACGCCAGCATGCGTTGCGGATTGACGACTGGCCTGGGTACATCCGGTTTCTTGACGATAGGCTTGGGTTCCTCGGGCTTCTTCGGCTCCACCGGCTTCGGATCGTCCTTCTTGAGTTTGTTCGGCGTCGGGGCTGGCAGTTTGACCTCCTCCGGGGCTACCTGCAAGACTTCGGGTTCCGGCTTCCGCTCAGTAGGCACAACTTCCCTGCGCGGCTCGGACGGCGGACGAGTGGGGACGCTCGCTTCGGCGGTTTGCACCTCGGTGGGCTGCTGGGCAGTACGACCGGAGAACCAGAGAATCAGTCCGAGCGCGCATATCGACAAGCTGGCGATGGCGAACCAGAGCACTGCATTCGACGACTCCTCGACGGCTGGAGCGGTGGACGGCGCAACCAGGGCCGGCGGCGCGACTCCGGGCAGCGCGACCTGGCACACCGGGCAGACGCCAGGACGAGCTTCTTCCTCGGTCAACGGCAACTTGCATTGCGGGCACCAGATCACAGCCATGACGAAACTCCTCCAATGCTAGGCGGCCTATGAGGCGCTCCCAACCTCTTTGGGTTTCGCCTGCGGGCAGACTTCCGTCAGTACCCGCTTCAGCGCTGCCGCCCAGCCGCGCGCCGCATCATAGAACTGGGGCTGCGAGGCGCTACACCCTTCACACTTGGCGCGATACAGGGCTTCGTCGTCGCAAAGTTGGAGGATGGCGTCGCCGTAGGCGGTGGCATTGTCGGGCGGCACTTCCAGCACGGCAGCACGGACGTATTCCAGGGCCGGGCAAACACTGCTGGTAATCACCGGCCGGCCGCTCAGCACGCCTTCCGCCACCACCTGGTTAAAGCCTTCGATGAAGTCCGTCGTGGTGGGCACGATCAGCGCGTGCGCCTGGCCGAACTGCTCGCGCATCACCGCCCGGCTGCAATGACCGTGGCAGCGAAACCGCTCGCTCAATCCAGCGGCAGCGGTTTGCTTTTTGAGTTCCTCCAACTGCGAACCGGAGCCGCAGACGTCGAACTCGATTTCCGTGCGTCCAGCGGCAGTAAAGCGTTTCGCCATGTCCAGCAACTGGAACACGCCCTTGTCGCGCTCGATCCGGCCGGCATACAGCACGCGGAACGGTCGGCGTTGCTCCGGCGGCGGCCCGAGGTCCGCGAATAGGTCGGCGCGATAGGTCGGCAAGAACTCGACGATGGGCGGATGAGTTGCCCCCGTGAGTTGCAGCACCTGGCGTTCGATGTCCTGGGAAGCGCTGAGAATGGCGGCGCAGCCCCGGCGAAAGCACCAACCGTCGAGCTTGGCGATCAGCTTACGCAGTCCGCCCGGCTGCCGGTGTTTGGGCCAGAGCACGCAATGCAGGCTCGGAATGACTTTCACGCCAAACAGGCGCAAGAGCGCCAGCGGAAACCAGTGGCCGGAGCCGTTGCAGACGATGATCGCATCAGCCCGGAAGCGCAGCGCCGAGGCGATCAACCGCAGCGCTGCCCAGACCTGGCCGAAGTGATACAGCAGCGGCCCAGGACCGCTTTCGAGAGTAATCGGCCGATGGCGGATGGTGATGTTGCCGTCTTGCAAACCGCCCGCCGCGCGGCTGGAGGAGATGACCAGGGCCTGGGCATCGAGGTCGCGGCACACGTCGTAGAACTGCCCGGAATAAGTCACACTGACCTGCGAGGGATCGTCGCGCCCTTCCTTCCAGTGCTGGTAAGTGCCGGCGACGTTGCCGGGACCGGCGGCATACAGCAGGCGCAGGGGGCGGGACATGGAAGGTCTCCCGTCTGAACAAAGTACCGAGTAGCCAGGTCCGAGAGGTGAAATCCCGGTCCTGGGCACTCGGTACTTTATACTTCGCACTCGGTACTTCGTACCGATATCCCGTCATTTCCCGCCGCTCGTTTTCCCGATCACCGATCCAATACCGGACTATTTTTTCTCGACTTCTGTGTTAGGCTTGCCAGTCAGCGAGAAGGCCTTCAAGAAAGCTTCGGCCAGCGACTCGTCGGCCAACCCAGCCGCATCGGAAACAAGCGTGCGCAGCATGTAGAGCTTACCCTCGGCCGCGAAGATGGTATCAAACACATGCCTCAGTTTGTTATCGGACTTTTCATTCCCCGCAATGTGGTAACGCACGGCCGGATAACCGAGAAACACGAGTTTCTCAAAGCGGATTTCCCTCTTGTTCACCAGAGGGAAATCGGCGATCGTGCTTCGACCGATTCCTTCATAATCTGTCTCGCCTTCACGGACGAAGACCATTCCCAACGCCTTGCCTTCGCGGCTTAGGGCACCCGCCAAGGCCTCGGGATTCAGCCTTCGAAGCTTATCTGGTGCCACCAGATCCCAGTTGGGCCCTGGCGATACGAGTTGGAAGCCGTGCTTTTCATTGACGATTGCCTGTGGACCGCGCGGTTTGGTGACACCCTGGTAAATCGCGAATCCAACTATGCCGAAGAACAGCAAGCAGAACACCAAGGCGAGAATCGACGGGAATTTTCTGCCTTTGTCATCCGCGATGCCGAGCAATTCCAGAATCGCGAAGATGAAGGCCGTCGTATACCCCACTGCTCCGATCGCCGGCAAGACCCATTGTTCAGACCCGAGATTTTCACGCTGCACGTTCGAACTGGTGGCGCACGACAATATGAGCAGGACCGATACGATCTTGCCTGACAGCGGTGTGGAGGTCCAAATGCCCCGCGGCCGGTTTTTCTTCGGCGATGCCATGTCCGCAAACGGATTGGCGCCCATGGGAAGTCATCTCCGTTGCAAGAACAACGCCGCTACTTCCCGATGCAATACAGGTACTTCATGTCGCGCAGGAAGAGCTGGCCGCGCGAGATGGAAATCGAGGCGTTGATCTCCTCGCCGGTCACGTTCTTGGCCACCAGCTCGAACGTCGGGCTGGCCTTGATGACGTAGGTGTTGCCGTCGTTATCCGGGAAGTAGATGTAGCTGCCCCAGCCGGTGGCCGAAGCGCTGTGCAAGCGCTGGCCAAGACGCTCCAGCCACATCAGCTTGCCGGTCTTGCATTCGCGGCAGGTGGCGATGCCGTTGTCGTTGACGTTGAAGAAGTAGTCGCCATACGCGATCGGCGACGGCACGTAGCCGCCGCCCTTCGGTTCGTTGTACAGGATATGGGTCTTGGTAATGTTGCCGGTGCCGTCCGGGTTGATGCCCATGACGCCCAGCTTGGGAAAGCCGTAGGTCATGAACAGCACGTCGTTGTGATAGATCAGGCTGGCGACGTATTGCTCCGTCGGCCCGTCCATGTGCCAGATCAGCTTGCCGTCGTCGGGGCTGTAACTATCGACGCCGTGGCTGCCGCTGAAGACCAGCTGCTTCTTGCCGTGAACGTCGAAGACCACCGGCGGCGTGTACGAACGGGTGCCGGAGCGCTTGGCGCGCCACTTCTCCTCGCCCGTGGTCTTGTCCAGGGCAACGATGTAGGCAGCCGGGTCGTCCTGATCGCCGTTGAGGATGACCAGGTCCTTGTACAGCAGCGGGGCGCTGCAGAAGCCATGCTTGGAGTGGAACTCGCCCGGCGACTTTTGCCAGACCAGCTTGCCGTCGAAGTCATAGCAGCCGACGATGAAGCGCGGCGCGTCCAGGAAGGTCACGTAAGCGTGCTTGCCGTCGGTGGCCACCGTCGAGCTGGCATGACTGTTGCGCTTATGGATCAGCTTCGGCAGCTTCATCGGCAGCGACTGCTCCCAGAGTACCTTGCCGTTGCGCCGGTCGAGGCAAAGCGTGACGTGCTTCACCGGGTCCTGGTTTTCCAGGCAGGTGGTCAGGAAGATGCGGTCGCCCCAGATCGTCGGGGAGGAGTAGCCGCGACCGGGGATGGCCACCTTCCAGGCGACGTTCTCGGTGGTGCTCCATTTGAGCGGCAAGTTCGTTTCGGTCGAGGTGCCATCGCCGCGCGGCCCGCGCCATTGCGGCCAATCCTCGGCATGGACCGAGACGACGCCCAAGAGCAGGACCAGGCAGGCAGCCAGCGATAATCGGCGGGTGTGAACCATGGGAAGCATCGCTCTCCGAAGGCGGGGTAGGAAAAGTTTCAGATTAGCGGCGACAGCGAGGGAAGGCCAGCGGAATTCCGGAGACTTCTCGGTGAACGCGACAGCTCCGCGACTGAATCGCGGCAACCAGTTGCGGCAGCCGTGATGTGGCGGCGCGTCCAACGCCCCAGGTTCCGCTGTTGGCGGCGCCCCTGGGTGCCTGTTTCGCATTGCATCCCATTTCACTCCCCACCCTCTTTGGGAGCCTCGTGAAACGCGATCGGCTGGGGGGAACTGGACCGCTGGCTCGCTTATTCCCACGCCACGCACTGAAGCGCAGCGAACTCATGGACCGGGCCGCGCCTGGATGCAAAGGCAGTCGCGTTCGCCGAGCAGTCTCAAATTCCGGACCGGCCAAGTAGGCCGTCCGAGCCAGCGCCAATCGACGGCACCCCAGCGGCTTTTCCTTGTACCGGCGGCGGCACTGCCTTACGCTGTTTGGGTCCACGCCATTCCGCCGTTTTCCGGAGAATCCATCATGTTCCACGCGCTGCGCACCGTCGTTGCTGGGCTGGCGATTGCCGTCGTCCTGTCGCTCTTGCCCGCGCTGCCGGCCCAACCCGGCAAGGCTGCCGTCTTGACGCCGGAACGGTTGATGACCCTGAAACAAATCGGCGGCGTGCAGGTTTCGCCGGACGGCAAGCGCGTGCTGTACACCACGAAACAAGCGCTGCTGGAAGGCGACCAGAGCGAATACCTGATCCACATCCACTCGGCCAACGCCGACGGCAGCCAGTCCCGGCAGCTGACCCAGGGCAACAAGTCCTGCGATCAACCGCAATGGTCGCCGGACGGCAGCACGATTGCTTTCCTGTCCAGCCGGGGCGGCAAGCGCGACGTTTGGCTCCTGCCGGCGCAAGGCGGCGAAGCCCAGCGCCTGACGGGAACCAAGAGTGCCGTCAGCAGCTTCAAGTGGTCGCCAGACGGCAAGGCCATCGCCTTCACCGCACTGGACGCGCCAACGGCGGAGGAAGAGAAGGCGGCCAAGACGAAGAATGATGCCCGCGTCGTCGATGACCATATCAAGATGAGCCGCTTGTACGTCATCGCCATCGGCGAGGCCAAGGCGGAAGCCCGGCTGCTGACGAAGAGCAACTACAGCGTGGCCGGCGGCGCTCGCGCCGGCTACGACTGGTCGCCCGACGGCAAGACGCTGGTGTACTCGCACACGAAGACGCCGCGCCCGGACGACTGGCCGACGGCGGACCTGTCGCTGGTGGAAGTCGCCACTGGCGCCGTCAGACC
>JAGVLI010000652.1 GCA_020054355.1 Planctomycetales bacterium
GCCCGGACATGCGCCCCTGCATGCCGTTCAACGGCATCTTGCCCACGCCGGGGGGCGACGGCGGCGGAGCGGGCGGCGGCTTCCCGCAGCATCCCTACATTCGCAGTCCGCGCGATTTCTTCATGTACTACGACCGGGACAACAACGGCAGTCGTCCGTAAGGATGCGGGCAAACGATTTCTCGTAGGGTCCGCTGTGCGGACCGTTGACGAGCCAATGGTCTGGGTTCATGGTCCGCACAGCGGACCCTACGGGGCTACGGGGCTGAAGTGGGTGCGGCAACGCGCTGGATTTCAAACGAAGTGCAGCGGCGCGTGGCAATGGCGTCGAACGCTTCCCAAGCCGGCCGCTCGTTGGCCGGATGTCCCGCAGGTGGCGCGACGGCCGCCGAGCGGCCGGCTTGGGAAGAAAACAACCTTATCGCAATGCAACCGGCTGGCTTGCCCGCAAGCAACTTATGCTTGGTGCGGCAATCCGCGCGTCGGTGTTGCGGGCTAGCAGCAACACCAGCGCCGCCGCCAGCAACAGGTTCGCCCAGACATAGGCGCCGTAGACCTGTGCCAGCTTGGCGGCGTCATCGGGCAGCAGGCCCGTGCTGGTGGATGCGATCAACAGCACGCTGAGCACCAAAACCGCCGCCATGCACTGCTGCTTGAACCGGGTCAGTTCGCCGCTGGCCAGGCGTTGAATCAGCACGGTGTAAGGCAGCAGCAGCAAGACGCAATGGTGCTTCCAGGTGCGTTCGCTGAACAGCAGCATGCCGAGCATCACCAGGCTGAACTCCGCAGGCAGCCGCCAGCGTTCCGGCGCATCTCGGTTCGTCCGACATGTCCCGATCAGCAATACGCCGAACAGGACGAAACATCCCTTCACCAGCCAGCTGGCAGTCGCCGGGTCCAGGTCCAGCAGGTTGTGATAGCTGACCGGCGCTCGTCGTTCGCCGTCCCATGCCGAGAACGAAGGGCTGGCCGCGGTCAGACGCATCACCGTGGCGGGCAGCGATTGATTGTTATGTTCGGTGTACAGGACTTGCCCGGACGCCACGAAGGGCCGCACCATCTGCTCCGTCCAGCTGTGCAGCAACCGGGTATTTCGTGCGTTTCCCAGGAACATGCCGGGCACGACCAACACAAACAGCAGCAGGCCCGCCAGCGAGCCAGCCAGCAGTCTCCAAGCGCGCTTCCACAGGAAATAGGGCAGGAAAAGTGCCGGCGTCACCTTGCAGGCGACCGCCAGGGCAAGCACCAATCCGGCGGAGAAGTCCCAATTCCGTCGATAGCCGCGGAGCGCTGCCATCACCAGAAAGAGAATGAACAGGTTGACGTTGCCGTGCGACAGGTCGCCCAGGAAGGGCCGCAACGCCAGCAGCAGGATCGCGCCCAGCGCCCAGATCGAGAAGGCTGCTCCGTCGCGGTCCTGAACCAGCCGAAAACTCCACGCAATCGCGAGCAGCCCCATGCCGACTTTCAGGAAATACCAGCACAGCGCGCCGGCCACCGGCGGCAGGAGCGTGAGCGGATAGAGCAGCAGCGCCATCATCGGCGGATTGGGATAGTTGTGTTCCAGGTAGATGTCGGCGTCCGCAATCAGGTTTTGAATCTGATTGTGCCAGCGGACGAAGGCCGATGCCTGCTCGCTGGCCTTCACGGCATAGGGAATGCTGGCCGCGACGAGGACGAAGGTGAAAAGGCCCCAGCAGACCACGGGCGACCGCAGCTGACAGCGCGGACGCTTGGCAAACGACGAAAGGGAAGGGAAATAGATGAGGTGCATGCCGTCTGCGTCCTTGCGGCGAAAGCGCTCGGCCAACCCGCCGAAACTCTAACGGCAAGTGCTCTCAGCGGCAAGGCGAGTCAAAAGGGAAAGCCGGCGACTTCCGCAATCGGAAATCGCCGGCTTCGCATTTTCACTTCGACAGAGAGCCGAGATTACAGCAACTCGGTGACCGGCTCGCGGTCGTCGAGGATGTACATCGGTCGGCCGCTGCCGTTGTTGAACGTCTGCGAGGCGTCGATGCCCATCGCGCGGTAGATCGTGCTCAGCACTTGCGGGACGCGATACGGACGGTCCTTGGCGTACTCGCCGCGGGCGCTGGTGCTGCCGATGGCTTGCCCCATCTTCAGGCCGCCGCCGGCGATGAAGCCGGACATGACCGGGCCCCAGTGGTCGCGGCCGCCGTCGCTGCCGTTGATCTTCGGGGTACGGCCGAATTCGCCCCAGCAAACCGTGATGACGTCGTCTTCCATGCCGCGGTCGTGCAGGTCCTGAATCAGGCTGGCCAGGCCGCGATCCAGCATCGGCAGCTGGTTCCGCAAAGTCTTGAAATTGCCGCTGTGGGTGTCCCAGCCGCCATAGGCCAGGGTCACGCAGCCGACGCCGGCTTCCACCAGACGGCGGGCAGTCAGGAACTGCTCGACGCCCTTGTAGCGGTCGCGGGTGCGCGGGTCTTCGCGGGAATGATCCAGGGCCTTGCGGACCGCGCCGGAGGAAACCATGTCGAAGGCGCGGGTCGTGAAGGAGTCCATGCCCTGCATGGTGCCGGAAGCGTCGATGTCGCGGCGGATGGCGTCGAAGTTGGTCAGCAGGTTGCGGCGTTCATCGCTGCGGTCGTTGGTGACGCCGCTCGCCAGCCGCAGGTTTTGCAGGCCCGGGCCGTCCGGCGTGAAGGGCCGGTGCGCGATGCCCAGATAGGCCGGTTCGGTGCCGATCGACATGCCCCGCATGCTGACGAAGGGCGGGATGTCGCTGGTGGAGCGGTCGCGCAGCTTGGAGACGACCGAACCGAACGACGGATGCGGCGACACGCGGTTGGTGTTTTCGGTGAAGCCGGTCATGACCAGCGAGTCCGAGTGCTCGTCCACGGACAGCACCGAACGGATGACGGCCAGCTTGTCCCACATGGCGGCTTGCCGCGGGAAATGCTCGCTGATCTGCACGCCGGGAACATTGGTCGCGATCGGCTTGAACTCGCCCTTGAACTCGGTCGGGGCTTCGGGCTTCAGGTCGTACATGTCCATGTGCGACGGGCCGCCCGGCAGGTAGATCATGATGGCCGACTTGTTCTTGGTCGGCGCGGCCGCGTTGGCCTTGGCGCGCAGCATCCCGGCCAGGGACAAACCCGTGCCGAACGCACCGATCTTCAGAAAGTTACGGCGAGACAGACCGTCGCAGTAGCGCTGTGCAGCGCCAAGGAACGTCAACATGGCGGGACCCCCCAAAAGCGGAATGTGGATGGCAGGCAGGACGAACTAGCAGGCTGGGATTGTTTATACCCCGCCGCGCCAAGCTCTGCAATCGAAATAATGAAAAAAAGATTAGAGGCAGGAAAAACCGGCAAACTGGTCAGACTTCTTCGGGCGGGCGGGAAGGGCCGGGGATCCCGTAGGGTGGGTCGAGCGTACTCGCGAAGACCCACCGCAGCGCCGCAAACCTCATCTGCTTTCGGTGGGTCTTCGCGAGTACGCTCGACCCACCCTACGGATTTTCTTCTGGTGGATGGGACGGAGCAGGGTCGATCCGCGCCAGCGATTGCAACGGTTCCCCCGTCACGCGCATGATGGTCCATTCCTTCATCGAAACCGCGCCCAGGGATTCATAAAAGCGGATCGCCGATTCGTTCCAATCCAGCACGGACCATTCGAGCCGGCCGCAGCCGCGTTCCACGGCCAGGCGTGCCAGTGCCAGCAGCAGTGCCTTGCCGTGTCCCTGGCCGCGATTTTCCGGTTGCACGAACAGGTCTTCGAGGTAGATGCCCGGTCTGCCCAGGAAGGTCGAATAATTATGAAAGAACAACGCGAAGCCCACGACCGCCGGCCCTTCCTCGGCGAGCAAGACCTCCGCGTAAGGCCGGGAACCGAAGAGATGCTGGCGCAGCTGGACTTCGTCCAGGACCACTTCCCGAGAGAGCTTTTCATAATCCGCCAGGGCGCGGATGAGTCGGCCGATGTTTGGTACGTCGTCGGGAATGGCCGGTCGGATCATCGCGGAGTCCTCGACAGGTGAAATAGTTTTCCGGGCAGCGCGCGCTCGGTCCGAGCCGCTCCGTTTGTAGTCTCGACTGCCCACCACTGGGAAGCGAGTCGCGCCAACGCGGACGCGATGCGCCGGGATTGGGAACCCGCCTTGGAGAATTTGTCGATGACCGCGAACCTGCTGTCCGCCGCCCGTCGCCAGGATACCCGTTCGATGCCGTTGCAAGCCTCGGTGCTGGGCGGCGCCACGCCGCGCACCGCCAAGATCCGCGACCTGTCCGCCAGCGGCATCGGCCTGCTGTTCGAGGGCGAGATTGACGTGGACAAGATGGCCGTGGTCCAGATGTTCAATCCCATCCGCCAGTGCTGGCATTCCAAGACGATTCGCGTGCTCTATGCCATTCCCCAGCCGGACGGCCGTTATCTGACCGGCGGCTCCTTCCTCCAACCGCTGACTGCCGACGAATGCCGGGAAGTTTTGTTGGACAGCAACGCCGGCCAGCTGCTGCCAGTCTGACCGAGCAGGTGGGCGCTGCGGGCCGGGCCGAAGCCCCGCTCACGCCGGCGGAAAGCCCAGCAAGGCCGCCTCCTGCGTCGGAAAGAACTCCATCCGCGTGCTCAGCCCCGCCATGTCGAAGATGCGCTGCACGGGTTCCTGCACGCCGCAGAAGCGGGCGCTCCCGCCGGCCGTCTTCAGCCGTTTCGCGGCCAGCACGAAGACGCGCAGCCCGATGCTGCTCACGTAATTCATGCCCGCCAGGTCGAGGAGCAGCCACTGCTCGCCCGCGTCGATGGCGCCGATGATTTCCTTCTCCACCACCGCCGTGGTGCTGGCGTCGAGCCGGCCCTTCAAGGCCACCACCAGGACTTTGCCCGTCTTCGCCTTGGTGACTTCCATCGCAAGCTCTCCCTTTATCGCCGCGTGCCGGTCAGAACTGCCGTAGGGTCCGCTGTGCGGACCGAGAGCCATGACCAACCGACTTCAGTGGTCCGCACAGCGGACCCTACGAGTTTGGTTCGGTAGTCCTTATCGCGCCGTGCCGGTCAGGCGTTTCTTCAGGATCAGGAGGTTCTTGCCATCCTGGCGTCGATAGGCCGTTTCGTCCATCACTTGCCGGACGAGGTGGATGCCCCAGCCGCCGACGCGCATCTCCTCCAGCGGCGACTCGAAGTCGGGCGGCGGCAACGCCAGCGGATCGAAGGGCGGGCCGTCGTCTTCCAACTCCACGGTCAGTTCCTCGCCCGTGCAGTCCAGGCGCACCGCGAACTCGTGCTCGCCCGCGAGAGCAGGCGCCGCGCCGCCAGTCCGGAAGGCATAGTGGATCACGTTGGTGGCGCTCTCCTCCAACGCCAACTGCACGTCGCCCAGGACTTGGGCCGACCAGCCCTGCTTGCGGCCCAGAGCATCCACGAGGTCGCGCAGCCGGGCCAGTTCCTGCATGTCGTCCCGCAAGTTGATGGTGGTCCGCTCCACGAACGCCCCCTGGCAGGCTCATGCCATTTCAGTGTATAAGCCGCCCGGCGACCTGTCAGGAAGCCACACGGACGCTGGGCCGCACAATCGGGCGCGAGACGCAAGAACGATCGAAAAATTTTTCGGGAACCGCCTTGACCTGGAGGCGTTCGCGTCTAAGAATGAAGTTGTCCCGCGGGAGAGTTCTTCTGGTGATGGGCGACACCAGATGAGCGCTCGCGGGACATTTTTTTTGCGCCGATCGGCCGCTGGCGGTTTGGCAGACTGCTGAACCGCGAGCGGTTTTGGTTTACCGCGACATCAGCTCCACCACCGTCGGATTCTCCGGCGGCTGGGTCCGGTGGAAGAAGTACCCTTCGACCACGACGGCGTTCTTGCGATAGGTTTCCGTTTCCATCAGCAACTCGTGCAGCTCTTTCAAGCGATAGTGCGGCACCATCGGGAACATGTGGTGCGGCAGGTGCCAGTCCATGCCCAGCGGGAACACCGCCAGCTGGATCAGCCGGCCGACGTGGAAGATGCGCGTGTTGGTCAGGCGGTCCTGGCCGGCGTTGCCGTGCTGCACCACTTGCCGCAGGATCATGAAGAAGGAAAACGTCGTGAAGATCGGCACTACCCAGAGCAGGAAGTAGTAGAGCCACCAGGGCTTGCCGGTCAAGTGCGTCAGCCAGGCCAGCGTGGTGAAGACCAGTGTCAGATAGGTGATCCGCATCACGGTCATCCAGCGCGGCTTGATGTCGGGCTTCACCAGGCTCTTCAGGTAAAGCCGATCCGGCGACAGGATGAAGATGGTCAGCGCCACGGCCAGCATGGCGGCGGGCACCACGGCCAGCAGCAGCGGATCACCGTGCCAGACCAGGCCGGTCAGCGCGCCGACCAGGGACAGCAGGTAGACGATGCCTACCCGCACCAGCGCCTTGGAGCGCGGCCCCTTCGACTGATACGGACCCTTGCCGCCGCCGGTGGCGTTGTACTTGGCCCGCACCCGGATGTACCGGATCAGCTTGGGGAACCAGAGCAACTGCTTGACCACGCATTCCCAGACGAACTGCCGGGGCGACATCGGATACTGATAGCGATGTCCGCTTTCGGTCATCTGGGAGACGTCCGGGTCGCGCTCCGGATCGTTGACGTACTGATGGTGCGCCAGGTGCTGCAAGCGATAGTGGTGCGTGCAGCTGAGCAGCGGGTACATGGTGAACCAGTCGGAAACCAACTCGTTGAGGAGCCGGTGGCGGAACAGCATGTAATGGCTGGCCTCGTGCGCCAGGTTAGTCAACCGATGCTGGCCCGCGCCGATCAGGACCACGGCCACGAAGGTCAACGGCAGGTTCCACAGCCAGGACAGGCCCCAGGCTTCGTAGTTCCAGTAAAAGCAAATGGTCGCGCCGACGACGGCCGCGACCAGCAGATATTCGCGGATCAGGTAGAACCAGTTGGTGACATTATCGATGGTGCGCAGGGCGTTGATGCGCTGGTGCATGGCCGGGCTGTTGATTTCTTGCAGTTCCGGCGTCTCAAGCATGACAGACATGGCCGAGTCCTCGTCGAATGGGCGTAACCGGCTATCTGCTCTTTACGCCGAAGGCGTTGCATCACACAGCCCAGGGTTGCCGGTACTCCGGCTACCCTGGGTATCAGTCACCGTTGGCAATTTCTACCCCGCAGGGGTTGCATAAGCCTGTAAACAGCCCGTTTATGCAACCCCTGCGGGGTAGATCAAATTATGTTTCCGCCGTATCCCTGGGTAGCCGGAGTACCGGCAACCCTGGGCTGTGTGATGCAACCGCTACGCGGTAAAAAGCCCATCGGAGGTCATATCCTCGTCGAATCGCCTCGCTTGACTATCTTAGCTGGCTTGCCCCTGGAGAACTATCCGGAAGTCGAGGGGGACTGAGCGCGGTTTTCCGATTCTCGGTGCTACAACCGGAACAGTTCCGGCGAACAGTCGCCGGAGGCAAGCACCGCTCTGCCCAGGCACCGCGAAGTTGATATAACATCTCCGGCATCTTCGGCCAGACCCAGTAGGTCCGGCGAGCCGAGCCGGACCTGTCCCATCGGCAACCGCACGATATTGCAGAGTCTCGGTGCCGCTCGGCTCGCGGCACCTGCTGCAATCTCGCCCCTGCCATCTTCGCCAGTCCGGTTGGACTGTCAGCAACGATCCCTCTGCCCGTGAGCATTCCAAGGGCAGCTGCGCCTCGACAACCAAGTGATTCCCATAAGATCGGCTAAAGAAGCTGGGAGAGTTTGGTAATATTGGCTGTCTGGGAAGTTTGCAGGATTGACGTTCTTCGAGGTAGCAAGTCCATGGCGCGGTCCCTGGCTGGTCGCCGAGTTCTGCTCACGGGCGCCTCCAGCGGCATTGGCCGCTGCTTGGCCGAACGCCTCGCCCGAAAAGGCGCGCGGCTGATCGTGTCGGCCCGCTCTGCGGACAAGCTCGACGAGCTGGCCGCTCGTCTCAAGGTGTCCGGTGAGGTTCTGGCAGTCCCAGCGGACGTGACGAATGCCGAGGACCGTCAGCAGCTGCTCGAAACCGCCCAGGTGCGCTTCGGCGGCCTGGACGCGCTCATCAATAATGCGGGCGTCGCCAGCTTCGGACATTTCACTGGCGGGACCGAGGCGATTTTGCGGCAAGTAATGGAAGTGAACTTCTTCGCCCCGGCCGAATTGATGCGGTCGGCCATTCCGCTCTTGAGAAACGGCGAGCAACCGGCCATCGTGAATGTCGCCTCGATGTGCGGTCGGTGCGGTTTGCCGGCCTGGAGCGAGTATTCCGCCAGCAAGTTCGCCCTGGTGGGACTCGCGGAGGCGCTGCGCGCCGAGATGGCCCGCTACGATATGGACGTGCTGACCGTGCTGCCCGGTCTGACCAACACCGACCTGGGCAAGCACCTGCTGCGTAATGAAGGCAGGATGAAGCTCGACTATTCCCAAGGCATGTCGCCCGCAGCGGTGGCCGACGCGATTCTGGCCGCCATCGAGAAGAACCGGGCCGAGACGGTCCTGGGGGAAGCCCGCTGGATGCTGCGGGTCAAGCGCTGGTTCCCCGGCCTGCTCAATCGCCTGATGACCCGCAAGGTTGGCCAGCTGTACGCGCATTCATAAACTGGCAGGGAAGGATTTGGCCCCGCGCCTGCCCTGGTATCGATGCCAGCGACCTCTGGCCCGTGGGTCACGATTCCGATCGTGACAACCCATGAAGTTCGTCACGATCGGAATCGTGACCCACGAGCAAACGGTTGCCTGAGCCAGCGCCAGGTACGGGGACTTGCAGCAGAGGATGAATTTCATGTGCGGAATCGCGGGTGCGATTAACCTGGCCGAACGGAAGCCGCTGCCGGTGGGGATGTTGCAGGCGATGGCGGCGAACATCGTCCACCGCGGCCCCGACGAGGACGGCTTCTTCGAGCGGCCCGGCCTCGGGCTGGCCTCGCGCCGGCTCA
>JAGVLI010000622.1 GCA_020054355.1 Planctomycetales bacterium
GGGACTTCCGGTGCGGCAGCCGCGATCTCCGTGCTGACCGCGCTTTGCGAATGGACTGGCGGCACCGACTCCGCCGGCTCGCCCGCCAGCACCTGGGTGTAGCGGTCGTAGAGGCCACGCAACACCTCGCGGTCGATCTTGCCGGCCGCCAGGTCTTCGAGGGCGTCCGTGGAAGCGAACAGCAGCCGTACCACTTCGGGCGAGGCAGGCTGGTTTCCCTCATACAGCTGATCGAGCAGGTCTTCCATCCGGTGGGCCAGCTGGGTAATGGTCTGAAAGCCGACCATGCCCGCCGAGCCTTTCAAGGTGTGGGCGCTGCGGCGAATCTCCTGCAGGCACTCCTTGTTGCCCGGCTGCTGCTCCAGCACGGGCAGCTGGCTGCCAATGTTCTTGAGATGGTCTTCCGCTTCCAGGGCGAAGACCTCCAGCAATTCGGGAGATACCCCGTCGGCTTCCAGTTCTTCCGGAGACATCGCGAACGCCGCCGGTTCGGGGATTCCGTTGCTGGCCAGCCCGCTGGCCGGCAATTCTGGCTCACTGGCGGAGAAATCGGGCAACTCCGGCTGGGGCGCGGCCATCGGTGCGGCGCTGGTGGGTTCCTCAACCGGCAGTCCGCGCAGCTGGCGAAAGAGCCGGGCAGCCTGCTGCTCGAGCGCGGCTTCGTCGAGGCCGTCGCCGAGCAGGCCCTCCAGATAGACGGCGAGCTGGTCGGTGATTTGCAAGAGCAGGGCCGCGGTCAACTCGTCGGCCGTCAGCTTCCCGGTGCCCAGGTCCTCGAGCGCTTCCTCCAGCTGCCAGGCCAGGCGGCTCAGGCTGTCCAGACCGACCATCGACGAGGAGCCTTTGATGGTGTGAACGTGGCGGTAGGCTTCCTCGATCAGCTCCGGACCGCCACCAGGGTTGGCGCGCCAGGCCGCGATGCCCTGGCGGATGGCCGGCAAGTAGCCGCGCGCTTCCTCAACGAAGAAGGTGAGCACTTCACGATCGACCTGATGCGGCATGGTTCATGCTCCCGTGGAGTAGGCCGTCGATTGCTTGCTGGCGCCCAGCCCCGGATCGGACCCAGCGCCTCGCCGCAGCGAGAATGACGCGCTGGTCCGTCTCCTCAGCCGGTGCGGCGGTAGACCAGGACGTTATTTCGACGCAACGGCTCGAGGTTCGGCGCCTGGGCGCCGACCACCTCGGCTGGACCAAAAAACAGGTAGCCGCCGTTGCGCAGCCGTTCGCTCAGCATTCGGACGACTTCGCGGCGACTGTCCGCCGAGAAGTAAATCAGCACATTCTGACAGAAAATCACGTCTTGCGGCGGCACGGCGTAGCTGTCGGCATCGAGCAGGTTGCACGGCAGGAACTGGACCAGGTTGCGGATGCCGGCATCCACTTCGTGCAGGGCTTCGCCGTGTTCTTCAACGACGCGCAGGTACTTCGTGCCGTAGGGTTCCGGAACTTCGCGCAGCTCATACGGCTTGTAGCGCCCGCGCCGCCCGCGTTCGAGACAATTGGGGCTGAGGTCCGAACCCGTGACCTGCACCTTCCAGCCGTGGCTGCCGGCCGTCTCGACGAAGGCCATCGCCAGGGAATACGCCTCCTGCCCGATCGAGCAGCCGGCGCTCCAGAGCCGCAGCAGGTTCTCGCCCTGGGGATAGCGCAGCCGCATCAGTTCCGGCAGGATGCCGGCCGTCAGCAACTCGAACGACGGCGGATGCCGGAAGAAGCTGGTTTCCTTGTTCAGCAGCAAATCGAGGAGCAGCGGCCACTCGGCATCGCCGTCGCGGCCGCAGCTGACGGCATGATAGTAATCGGTGAAGCTGGCGATGCCGTGATGCTGCATCCGCGCCTGCAAGCCTTGACGCAGGACGCGCAGGCGGCCGTCGGAGAACGTCAGGCCACAGCGGCGGCCGATCAGCTCCAGCCAGAGCGCTTTCTCCGCGGCGGTCAGGTCGGGATGTTTCGCGTCGGTCGCGGACGGCATCGGCGGCGGCTCCTCGGCAGCGTGCGGACAGCTCGTACACTCGGAGCAGAACCACGTACACAGTACCGAGGCGACGAAGGCGGAAGCCACCGGTACTGTGTACGCGCGTCGCGCCTACGTCCGCGCCAGCTCGCGCCGGCGTTTCTCGGACTTGTCGTCCTTGTCCTTGCCCTTGCCCTTGCCCTTGGATTCCACAGGCTTGGCAGGTGCATGGCCGTGGCCGTTCCCGTTGGTGCTGGGCAGGCGGAACGTGCTGACCGAGGAGCGCAGGCCGTCGGCCAGACCGGCCAGCTCGTTGACCGACTCGGCCGCCTGCTTGGTGCCGGCCGCCGTCTGCTGGGTAATCTGCGAAATCTCGCCCATCGACTTGGCCAGGGCTTCCGAGCCGCGTGCTTGCTGCTTGGAGGCCAACGAGATGGACTGGATCAACTCGGCCAGGCGGTTCGACACGCCCTGGATTTCGCCGAGCGCATGACCGGCTTCGCCGGCCAGCTTGGAGCCTTCGACCACTTCCTGAATGCCCTTCTCCATGGCGCCGACGGCCTCGTTGGTTTCGCTCTGGATGGTCTTCACCAGCGTGGCGATCTTCTTGGTCGCGTCGGTGGAGCGAATGGCCAGGCGTTCGACTTCCTCGGCGACCACCGCGAAGCCGCGGCCCGCCTCGCCGGCCATTGCCGCCTGGATGGAGGCGTTGAGGGCCAGGATGCTGGTGCGGTCGGCGATGTCGTCGATCAGCTGGATGATCTGGCCGATTTCCTGGGAGCTTTCGCCCAGGCGCTTGATGCGCTTGGCCGTCTCCTGCACCTGATCGCGGATGCGGTTCATGCCCTGGATGGTGTTCTGCACCGCGTCGTTGCCGGTCTTGGCGTTGGCCAGCGACTGCTGGGCGACCGTGGCGGACAGCGCGGCGTTTTCGGACACCTGCTGAATGGAGACGGCCATCTCGTCGATGGCGGCCGACGTGTTGACGATCTGTTCGGCCTGTGCCTCGGAGCCTTGAGCAAGGTGCTCGGTGGTGGCGTGGATCTCGTTCGCCGAGGAACTTACTTGCAGGGTCGCGTCCTGCACGTTGCCGATGATTTTGCGCAGCTGCTCGATCATGTAGTTGAAGGAGTCGGCGATGGCGCCGGTCATGTCGGTGGTCACCTCGGCATCCTTGGTCAGGTCGCCGTCCGCCACGCCGGACACTTCTTCCAGCAGCCTGCCGATCGATTGCTGGATTTGTTCCTTTTCCTCGCTGCTCTGCATGAGGGCGAGCGTGTTGTCGAGCATGGCGTTCAAGGAGGTAGCCATCTCACCGAGTTCGTCCTGGCTGGCGACCAGCGTGCGGGCGGCAAAGTTGCCCATGCCGATTTGTCCAAACATGCTCATGATCGACTGCACCTGCGTGGTGATCGACCGCGTCACCAGGTAGGAGATGAAGGACACAAACGCCAGGCCGCCCAGGATGCCCGCCAATGATACGATCAGCTTGGTGCGGCTGCGGGCAATGCGGGCGTCCAGCAAGGCCACAAGGCTCGGGTTGATCTTGTCGAACAAGGCGAAGTTCGCGTCGATCGACCGGGTTGCGGTGTCAAACAGATCCTTGGGGACTACCTCGATGACTTCCGGCTTGATCAGCTTGTCGGACAGATACTCGGTATACGCATCGGAGGCGTTCAGGTAGGTCTGCGCGGGGCCGTCCAACGGCGCATGCAACGACGGATTATTGCGGAAGGCACTGGCCAGGTTGTGGTTCACGGCCGCGCGCTCGCTCTTCATCTGCGCGAGGAGCACCGCGAGGGTGGTCCGCTCCTCCGGGGTGATTTTCTTGCGGGCCGCGATGCCCGTACCCAGGCCGCGCGACTGGGCGAGGTACTCGGCCGTTGTCGGCAGACTATGCACGACAATGTCTTGCAGGAAGTAGCTGTCCGTATCCGGGTCGAGAATCAAGGTGGAGAATTCACCCACGTCCAGAGCGACGACCGAGATGTCCGCGATCAGTTTGGTGTGCTGCGCGAAGCTCTCCGGCGGCTTGAGCTGCATGACCCTGGACTTGAGGGTTTGCCAGTCGGCCTTGGCTTTGTTCCAATTCTCCGTCACTCGGAATCCGGCGCCGTACTTCAGGTCGGCCGCATCCACGGCTTGTATGTCCTTGTCGACGAGCGCTTGCCGATCCAGCACTTCCGCTTTCAACGAGTCGTCGCCGGACAGATAGCCGTTGGCCAAGCCGCGATGCTGCTGCAAGTGCTCGCGCAGGAAGCGGGTCGCGCGGATGTACTCCAGGCCGTTCTTTTCTCGGGTGGCGATGTCCATCGTTTCCAGGCTGTCCATCAGCACAAAGTAAGAAAGAATTGCGATGGGCAAGAGGAACGGCGCACCGATCAGGGCCAGCTTTTGCCAGACTTTCTTGTCGGCAAGACTGAACCAACTGCCGACGTTTCTAATGCTAATCATGAAAGATGCCTCCAAAAAGGTTACACCGCTTCGAGCTGCTGCATGTCGGTCGAAGTCAGCAGATAGTCCAAATTCAGAACGACGACGAGGCGATTGGCGTGCTCGCAGACGCCGCGCAGAAAGGGCGCGACGCGGTCCTCCACCGGCGAAGTGGGAGCGCGGATGCGGTCGGCCGGCAGCGGCCGGATGCCCTTGACGCGCTCGACGATGAAGCCGGTGGTCGTCTCCTGCCCCCGCGACCGGGCCACCACCAGGTGGCCGGCCAAATCGGCACCGGCGGCGTCCATGCCGAGGAAGCGGGGCAGATGCACCATCGAGACGATGTCGCCGCGGACGTTGGCCACGCCCAAGAGCCATTCGGGGGTGTTGGGCATCGGGGTGATGGCCAAAGGCCGGCCGATCTCCATCACATTGGCCAGCGGCACCGCATAATCGGTGTCCGCCATGGTGAAGATCAGGTGGCGTTCCTCGCGGGTGACCGCTGCGCTCGCCCCGGCCTCCTCGGCGGGTTGGGTCTCCGGCGCCAGGTCGCGGTCGATGGCCGACAGCACCTCTTCGAGGAACTTGCTGTGCTGGCTGAACTCGTTGCTCACCGGGACCTCGACCGACGCTTGCAAATCGTCGTCGCCCTGCGCCAGGACCTGGTGGCGGTAGTCGCCGGGCTTGGTCGCCTTGAGCTGGATGGGATAAGCGACGCGCTGGCCGGCAGCCAGGTTGGCGATCGTCCAGCTCAGACAGTTCGCCGTGGCGTCGAGAGTGGGGCTGCCGTCGGCCGCCATCACCGCCAACCCTTGCGGCACGATATGCGTGATGTGGATATTGCGGGCCGGCGCGGCGCCGGGATTGGCCA
>JAGVLI010000854.1 GCA_020054355.1 Planctomycetales bacterium
CGACGCTCTTCCGATCTAGCTGGGCGCCCGCGCCCAGGGAAGGCACCGACAAGGCGCCGAACGCGGTGGTCAGCTGGCTGGGACGACCGGAAACCGACCGCTACGGCGCGCGGACGCGCGGTCAGAGCCTGTTCCGCCGCGCATACGACTACGAAGCTGCCGGGGCCGGCTTGCGCGGCGTGCCGATCCAGGTCTGGTCCACGAAGTCGTTCACGGGCACCTGGCTGTCGCCGGCCAATTCGGAGCAGCCGCTGATCGCGGCCAGCCTCCGCCACACGCCGAATACCCTGGACGTGGTCGGGCAGCTCACCTGGTTGCCAGGCAACACCGACGCGGCCGCCGCTCCAGAATTAAAGGAAGCTTACCTGGTCTACAACAACCGCACCGTGAAAGTGCCGCTGACGGCGGGGACGCCGCGCAACGTCAACACGGCCGCCGATCGCGAAGCCATGCAGATCAGCACCTGGTTCAACGACATTCCGCAACCCGTGAATCAGAACGTCAACGTGCGCGATTACCGCTACGTCCGCTACCCACAGAACTTCAACAACCTCGAACACACGATGCGTGCTCTGCTGTTCTTCGAGGAACAGCTCAAGGTCAACGCCAACGAGCGCAACAGCTGCCTGCGCTTGCTCGATCAAAGCCAGCGGCTGGAACGGCGCGACGAAGCCATGCTGGTCTGCAAGCTCGCCACGCAAAAGGGCACGGCGGAGGCAATCAACACCAACCTGGCCTCCGCCAGCCGGCTGTGGTTGGGGGCGTTGCCCGGTTCCGGCGCGCCGCGACCCGCGTTGGACGGCGCCTTGCAGCAGGAAACGTATATCCGCGTCTACATTCCTGTCCGGAAATAGCTCGCCGCTCGCGGCTTCGCAGCAGCATTGCAATGCCGCAAGCGGCGGTTGAGGAGCGACCATGATCGAGACCCGCGACCTGACCAAGATGTACGGCGACCTGTACGCCCTGAACCGCCTCAGCCTGAAGCTGGAAAAGGGCGACGTCTACGGCTTCATTGGCCCCAACGGCGCCGGCAAGACGACCACCATGCGCATCCTGGCCACCCTGCTCAACCCCACCTGGGGTGAGGCGACGGTTTGCGGCTACTCGATCTACAACGGCGCCAAGGAAATCCGTCGACTGATGGGCTACATGCCCGACTTCTTCGGCGTCTACGACGACATGAAGGTGATCGAGTACCTGGAGTTCTTCGCGGCCGCCTATCGCATCAAAGGCCCGGAGCGCCGCCGCAAGTGCGAGCAAGTGCTGGAACTGGTCGATCTCGGCTACAAGCGCGAAGCCCTGGTGACGAGCCTGTCGCGCGGCATGACGCAGCGTCTCGGTCTGGCCCGCGTGCTGCTCCACGAGCCGCAAGTCCTGTTGCTCGACGAACCGGCGTCCGGCCTCGATCCGCGCGCCCGCATCGAAATGCGCGGCCTGCTCAAGGAGCTGCGCAACATGGGCAAGACAATCCTCGTTTCCAGCCATATTCTGCCGGAACTGGCCGACATCTGCAACAAGATCGGCATCATCGAGCGCGGCAAGCTGCTCTTCGACGGCGACGTGCAATCGGCCATCCGCCAGGTCCGCAAGCACGCCGTCTTCCACGTCGCGGTCAACAACGGCCTGAACGGCATGGCCCGCGAGTTGCTCGAAAAGCACTCCGAGGTCCAAACCGTCGAGTACAAGGACGACGAGGATTACCTGATCGTCACGCTCCACGACGGCAAGATGGATGGCAGCTTCATCGCCGAGATGATGGTTTCCAATCAATTTCGTCTGCGGATGCTGAAAGAGGAAGAAATCGACCTGGAAGACGTGTTCATGGGGATCACGAAGGGAATCACGAACTAAAGCGACTTCCAACTGTCTAGCCGCGAGTTCACGTTTAGTCGCGAGCCGGCGACCAGCGGCGGTCCCGAATGCTACCGCTTCCGTCGGAAAATTTGCCGAAAATCGCGTGCTCCATGCACAACACGGACGATCACCACCATCTTCCCTTCGATGCGGTAGGCGATCGCATAGTTGCCGACCGAGTGAAATCGGTAGCGCTCGTCCGGGACATCGGCGCGGATGTGGCCCATGCCGGGAAACCGGGCCAATAATCGAATCACTTCATGAATGCGCGCATCGAGACGCTCGGCAGCCTCGGGGTTATCCTTTGCGATGTAGTCGCACACGGACTCGATGTCCGCGTTGGCTCGGAATGAAATGCGGTACTTCATGGGCGCGAACCGCTGCGCTGCTGGCGTCGTCGTTGCCGCTCGCGAAATGCCTCATCTCCATCCAAGGTTCCATCCTGTTGGATGCTCTGCTCCCCCTCATTTAGCAGATCGTTGAGTTCGCCGGCTTGAAAATCGCCGAACTCCTCGGCCTGTTCGAGGGCCTGTAGAGCCGCAGCCACAACCTCCTCGGGGCTGGAAAAACGTCCAGCAGCGACCTGTTTTTCGATCAGGCGGACGAGTTCCGGCTGCAATGTCAGGTTCATATCGTCATCTCCTCGACCTGTGCATATTTTAACACGGAGCGGTGCCGCGGTACACCTGGCGAGCGCTCGCGATGACGCAGCGGCCGCCTTCGGCTCGCGGCTAATTTCATTCAAGAGTCTCCCCATGCGCATTCTAGTCACCGGCGGCGCGGGCTACATCGGCAGCCATACGGTTCGCCAGCTGCTCGCTCGCGGCCATGAAGTCTGGGTCTACGACAACCTCGGCTACGGCCATCGCGCCGCGGTGCCGGCGGATCGTCTGGTCATCGGCGACCTCAACGAACCGCACAAGCTCGATCACCTGCTGCTCAGTCAGCGCATCGAGGCGGCCGTGCATTTCGCCGCGTCCACTTACGTCGGCGAATCGGTCCGCGATCCCGCCAAATACTATCAGAACAACCTGGTCAACGCCCTGACGTTGATGGAATGCCTGCGCAAGCAGGGCGTGGGGAAGTTCGTCTTCTCCAGCACGGCCGCCACCTTCGGCACTCCCGAAAAGATGCCCATCACGGAAGAGACGCCGCAGCAGCCGATCAATCCCTACGGCCGCAGCAAGTTGACGGTCGAATATGTGCTGGCCGACTATGCCGCTGCTTACGGCTGGGGCTATGCGGCGCTGCGTTACTTCAACGCCTCCGGCGCCGCGCCGGACGGCGCCATCGGCGAGGACCACGACCCGGAAACCCATTTAATTCCGCTCGTGATCCAGGCTGCCGTGGGGCAGCGTCCGCATATCGAAGTCTTTGGGACGGACTACCCGACGCCGGACGGCACCTGCATCCGCGATTACATTCACGTCGATGATCTCGGTTCGGCCCATATCCTGGCCCTGGAAAAGCTGCAAGCGGGCCAGGGGATGCGCTACAATCTGGGCATCGGCCGGAGCTATAGCGTCCGCGAGGTGATTCGCACCGTCGAGGAAGTGACCGGCATGCGGGTGCCGGTCAAGGAAGGGCCGCGCCGCGCCGGCGACCCGCCGGAACTGATCGCTTCGTCCGCCAAGATTCAGCGGGAACTGGGCTGGCAGCCCAAATACACCGAACTGAAGCAGATCATCGAGACTGCCTGGAACTGGCACAAGAGCCATCCGCGCGGCTATGCCGACCGGCCCAAATCCCATGCTTGAGCTGACCACCGACAACCTCGCTGATTACCTGCGCCGCCACGGCTGGATCGCGTCGGGCGCAGTCCAAGTCGAACTGCTGGCCGGCGGCGTCTCCAACATGGTCTTTCGCGTCCGCACGACGGATCGGCTCTTCGTCCTCAAGCAATCCTGCCCGCAACTGCGCACGAAGGATGCCTGGTTCAGCGACCTCGACCGCGTCTATCGGGAACAGGAAGTCATGGAGGTGCTGCATCCTTTTCTCCCGCAGGTAGTGCCGCAAGTGCTGTTCGGCGACCGGGAAAACTACGTCTTCGCCATGAGCCACGCGCTGGAAGCGGCGAAGGTCTGGAAGCAGGAATTGCTCAGCGGTGAAATTGACCTCGAGGTCGGCAAGCAAGCGGGCATTGTGCTGGGACGCATGCACGAGATCACGGCGCGCCAGCCCGCATTGATCGAACGCTTTGCCGATCGCAACGTCTTCATTCAGTTGCGCGTCGATCCCTTCTATCGCCGCATCCAGGAGCGCTTGCCCGACGTGGCCGGCGCCGTCGAGCCATTGATTCAGCAATTGCTGACCGAGAAGCAAGCGCTCTGCCACGGCGATTTCAGTCCGAAGAACATCCTGACTCATGCCGACGGCTTCACGCTGGTCGATTACGAAACGGCCCATCTCGGCGATCCGACGATGGATATTGGCTTTTTCCTGAGTCATCTGCTCCTGAAAGCCGTAAAGCTGGAGCGGCAGCGCGACCAATTCTTCAAACTGATTGACGCATTCTGGAGCGGCTATTTCCAGGAAGTTACGTTCGCGGCGCACGAGGAGTTGCAAGGGCGCGGCCTCCAGCACCTGGCCGTCTGCCTGCTGGCGCGCATCGACGGCACCAGCCCGGTGGACTATCTGCCTGAAGAACCCCAGCGCGCAGCCGTGCGCCGCCTCGGCCGGCGCTTGCTGCTGGAGAAACCGCCAACCTGGCTTCAGGCGCGAACCTTGGCGATAACCGAATTCAAGCGAGGAGCGACTTCGTGACCGCGACCGGCAAGATCGAACGCATCCATGCCCGCGAAGTCCTGGACAGCCGGGGCAATCCCACAGTCGAGGTGGAAGTTCATTGTCAGGGGGCAAGCTTTGGCCGGGCCATCGTTCCGTCGGGTGCGAGCACGGGCAAGCACGAGGCGAAAGAACTGCGCGACGGCGATGCCGCGCATTTCGGCGGCAAAGGCGTCCTCGGCGCGGTGGCGAATGTCAACTCGGTCTTGGGTCCCGCGTTGCTCGGTATGCCGGTCGCGGAGCAGCAGCGAATCGATCGCACTCTTTGCGAACTGGACGGCACTGCCGACAAGTCTCGGCTCGGAGCCAACGCCATCCTGGGCGTATCGATGGCCTGTGCCCACGCCGCTGCCGCAACCCAGGAAATGCCCCTGTGGCGCTATCTGGCGAAGGATCGGCAACCGCGTCTGCCCTTGCCGATGGTCAACCTCATCAGCGGTGGTTTGCATGCCGGCGGCAACCTCGACTTTCAGGATTTCTTGCTGTTGCCCATCGGGGCGAGATCGTACTCCGAAGCCCTGGAGATGACCGTCCGGGTGTATCGCTCGCTGGCCACGACGCTGACACGTAATGGCTTTGAAGGAGTGCTGGTCGGCGACGAAGGCGGCTACGGCCCGCGCTTGAAGCACAACGAACAGGCGGTGCAGTTGATCCTGGAAGCCATCGAGAAAGTTGGCTTGCGCCCCGGACAGGATGCTGCGTTGGCTCTCGATGTGGCCAGCACGCACTTCTTCCGCAATGGCAGCTACCATCTGCACGCCACTGCCGGCGTTTCACTTTCCGCCCAGGAAATGGCGGATACGCTGCATCACTGGACCACGAAATACCCCATCCTCAGCATCGAGGACGGCATGGCGGAAGACGACTGGGAAGGCTGGAGCAAGCTGACCGGCCTGCTGGGCACGAAGGTGCAGTTGATCGGCGACGATCTCTTCGTGACCAACCCCGAAAGAGTGCAACGAGGGATTGCGGCTGGCGTGGCCAATGGCGTGCTCATCAAGCTCAATCAGATCGGTACTCTGACCGAAACGCTGGCCGTAATCGACTTGGCACAGGCAGCCGGTTATCGGCCGGTGATTTCCGCCCGCAGCGGCGAGACGGAGGATACGACCATCGCCGACCTCGCGGTGGCGACCGGAGCGGGCCAGATCAAGATTGGCTCGATCGCACGCAGCGAACGGCTGGCGAAGTACAATCAGTTGCTGCGGATTGAGGAAGAGTTGGGTAAAGAAGCCTTTGCGGCCTGGCAGCCTGTGAGTTCAGGATAAGAGTCCTACCGAAACCCGTGTTCCGCCGCCGGGAATTTGCCTTCGCGCACTTCCTGGCAATACTCCGACACCGCTTGCACAATCTGCTGGCCCACTTCCGCGTACTGCTTCACGAAACGCGGATGCAGTTCGTCGTAGAGGCCGAGCATGTCGTAGGTGACCAGAATCTGGCCGTCGCAGCCGGCGCCCGCGCCGATGCCAATGGTGGGAATCTTCAGCGCATCCGTGATGCGCTGGGCGACCTCGCTCGGCAAGCATTCCAGAACGACGGCGAAGGCGCCAGCCTTCTCGACCGCCAGCGCGTCTTCGAGCAACTTGGCCTCATCGCGCTGCACCCGGAAACCGCCCAGGCGGCGCACCGATTGCGGCGTCAGCCCGACGTGCCCCATGACGGGAATATCGGCGGTGGCGATGGCTTGGATCGCCTCCGCGCTGCGGACGCCGCCTTCCAGCTTGACCGCCCGCGCGCCGCCTTCCTTGACCAGCCGACCGGCATTTTCCAGCGCCTGCTGCGGCGAAATCTGAAAACTCATGAACGGCATATCGACCACGACCAGGGCGCGCCGGCAGCCGCGCATCACCATGCGGGTGTGATAGATCATCTCGTCCAGGGTGACGGCCAGGCTATCGGTCTGGCCCTGAACCACCATGCCGAGCGAATCGCCGACCAGGATGCCATCGACACCGGCGGTGTCGAGGAGCCGGGCCATGCTGTAGTCGTAGGCGGTGAGCATGGTCAAGCGGGTGCCTCGGCCGCGCGCCGCCAGGAAATCCGGCACCGTGACCGGGCGTTTCTCGTTCGCTCCATTTGCGGAACTCCCGGCATGCCCGTTCGAGGCTTTGATGATGGCGCTCATGGCAATCTCCCTGCGGGGTTGGTGAGCGGTTCCAGAACCATTATACCCAGCATGCAGCCAACCGATCAGCGCGAACCCGCGCGTGCTTTCCCCGGAGGCCGGTTCCGCGTAAGCTAACCGCGATGAACGCTTTAAGGAACCATCTGCGCAACAAGTGCCTGGCAGGCGCGCTCGCGGCCGGCCCCTTTGTTGTTCTGGTAGTCACCGCCCTTTGGCTGGAGGAAAATACCCGGTGGCTCACGAAGCCCTTGGGCTTCCACCTTCCCGGTCTGGGGATCGTCCTGGCGCTGGTTGGAGTTTACCTGCTGGGGCTGTTGGTGACGAGTCTGATCGGCAGCTTCTTCCTCCGCTTGCTCGACTATCTCCTGGATCGGCTGCCCGGTCTCAATCTCCTCTACCGCGCCTGGAAGGACATTCTGGTGATGCCGGCGGGCAAAGCAGGCGTTTTCCACAAGGTCGTCCTCATCCCGGCGGCGGAGGAACACGGCGCCCAGATGGGCTTCACCAGCGCGGAGCCGCTGCCCGGCGATCCGGAGAGCATTTGCGTTTTCGTGCCGGGCGCGCCGAACCCGCTCTCCGGCCAGCTGGTCATGGTCAAACGGAGCGCCTGCCTGCTCCTCGACCTGCCGATCGAGGAGGCATTCAAGTGCTTGCTGTCCACCGGCAAGTTCGTGCCGACGATGTTGCAAGGGTCAACGGTGAGTTCCAAGCCTGCCGCTGTCGATGCGCCCAGTTGAACGGTGACTCAAGCAATGCACTGCAAGAACCGCTGATACGGCGCGTCCCAGGCGGGGGCGTTCCTCGGCGCGTAGGATTTCACGTCGAACGACTGCGCCACGACCGCCCGCGCATCCGCCAGCGAGCCGAGCAACTTCAGACCGACGGCCTGGACGAGCAAGTTGCCGATGGCGGTCGCTTCCACCGGACCGGCGATGACCGGCCGATTGCAGGCATCGGCGGTGAACTGGCAGAGCAACTCATTCTGGCTGCCGCCGCCGACAATGTGGATCACTTCCAGCATGCTGCCGGTCAGTTCTTCCAGCCGTTCCAGCACCCAGCGGTAGCGCAGTGCCAGGCTCTCCAGCGTGCAGCGAATGACTGCGCCCGGTTCCTGGGGCGCGGGTTGACCGCTGCGCTGACAATACTCGGCCAGGGCGGCCGGCATGTCGGCGGGCAGCAGAAAGGCGGTATCGTCGGGATTGACGATGCTTCTGAATGGTGTCGCGGCTTCCGCTAGTCGAGCCAATTCGTCGTAGCCGTAGGCCTTGCCGGCGCGCTCCCAGGAGCGCCGGCATTCCTGCACCAGCCATAGGCCCATGATGTTCTTGAGGAAGCGGATCGTCCCCGCCACCCCGCCTTCGTTCGTGAAGTTGTACTCCAGCACCTTTTCATTGATGAGCGGCGCGGGCAGTTCTACGCCCATCAGCGACCAGGTGCCTGAACTGATGTAGGCCCACGTTTTGCTTTGGGCCGGGACGGCCGCCACCGCCGCGGCCGTATCGTGCGTGCCCGGCGCGATCACCGGCAGGGGCTTCACTCCGGCTTCGCTGGCCACTGATGGTCGCAAGGTCCCCAGGACTTCACCGGGTTGCACGATGTCGCCGAAGATGTGCGTCGGCAAGCCGAAGGCTTTCAGCAGATCGAAGGCCCAGGTCTTCGTCGTCGGGTTGTACATCTGGCTAGTCGAAACGTCGCTCATCTCGCAGACTTTTTGGCCCGTGAAGAAGTAGTTGAGTAAGTCTGGCACCATCAGCAGCGTTTCAGCTGCATCGAGCAGCGGCGAGCGGTCGCGCTGCAGCGCCAGCAGCTGATAGAGCGAATTGATGCGCATGAACTGGACGCCGGTTTGCCGGAACACTTCCAGCTTCGGCACCCTGGCGAGCGCTTCGTCCATCGCCGTCTCGGTGTGCGGATCGCGATAGTGCCGGGGATTGCCGAGCAGCGTGCCGCCCCGGCCCAGGAAAGCGAAATCGACTCCCCAGGTGTCCACGCCCAGCGCGTCGATGCCGCCGTGTTCCGCGCCGCACTTCCGCAAAGCGGCCAGCATTTCGCGGTAGAGGCCGAGGATGTCCCAGTACAGGCCGTCGGGCAGCCGGACCCCGCCATTGGGGAACCGATGCACGACCTCGAGGGTCAGTCGCTGGCCATCGAAGCGCCCGAGGATGCCACGCCCGCTCTCGGCCCCCAGGTCGAAGGCCAGCATTTTTTTCGTCGCAGCCATGATGGATTTCGCGCTTTTTCGAGTTGGTTCAGTGGTCCAGGCACGGTTGCTGTTTCGGAAGGCGACCGTGGTTGCCCGACAATGTACGCCAAATTCAGCCGACAGGGAAGTTACTGACCAGGCAAAACGCGAAAGTGTGAAGAAGCATGAACGGCAGTAACCTCGCATTAATCCTGTACGATGGTGACTGCCCGCTGTGCCGTAGGTCGGTGGCGATCCTGCGGCGACTCGACTGGTTCGGCCGTCTGACTTTTCAAAGCGCCCGCGCCGTCGCTGAATTGCCGGTGACGATCCCGCCCCTTGATCCAGGCCGCCTGCTCGAAGAGATGCACCTGCTCACTCCCGATCGGACGCAGGTCCATCACGGCTTTGCCGTTGTGCGCTGGTTCGCCTGGCGCTTGCCGCTCTTGTGGCCGATTGCACCATTTCTGATTTTTCCGGGAATTCCGGCGCTCGGTCAGCGTATCTACCTGTGGATCGCCCGGCATCGCTTCGAGCTGGTTCCTTGCCAGGACGGAGTGTGCCAGGCGATGAGGGTTCGCTGATTGCACTCGTTTCCATCTGACATGTCCAACCCGCCGGGGCAGGATACAATCGTTGGCACCGCCGGACCTTACGAACCGCTTTCAGTTCACCTACTGGCCCCGCCCCCGCGCCCTCCTCTCTCACCATCCCGGACCGTTCGCGGCAAAACGGTTGGCTGCGCGCTTCGGCGCAATGGTTGAAATGCCGGCTGAGCGCGCCCGACGAATGGCGGACGCGTCGATTTCTTCGGCGAAGCGCACGCCGGTTGCGCAGCCGGTTGCGCGATCCTTCGGCAAGGCTTTTCGCAACTCGCTACTGCCATTGCCCGGACCTCGCCGAGGTTGCTATTGTCTTCGTAGTCGAGCGGTCACGAGCGAAAACACTAAAACGCCCGTTCTCCAAGAACGTTCTTGCTGCCCAACTTACCATCTCGTAGGATTGCCGGGTGAGGTAGTGAGTTGTTCCGGTACGTTTGGCCCGCGTAATGCACTTGACGGCCAGTGAACTGGCCACTATGTCTCCTTGCGACCGAAGGAACCAGTGATGACTACCGCGACGCATCCTGACGAACCCATGTGCGCAGCAGGGAAGCCAAGCATGCCAATTACCTCACAGCAAATAGCTGCCCGGGTACTGGAAGTCGTACGGAAAAACGGGCCCTTGTCGTTCCGTCAAATTGAAGCTCATCTGGTCCTGCAAGACGTGGAAGTAAGCACATTCGAGGTGCAGCGCGCCGTCGGTATGCTTGTCGAGCAGAAGAAACTGATACAGTCTGGCGACTTCCGCTACGCAGTAGAACGCATACCCGCTTGAGGCTCAAACGCTTTTCAACTGATCGCCAATGCCCAGTGACGCCCTCGAACATGACCAGCAGCAGCAGCAGCAGCGCCGCGGCGACCGCCGCGGCGCTGCGCCCTTGAATGAATCTCGGCTTGCCGGGGCGCTGGATCGCGACCGGATACTTTACTCGACCGAGTTTCGCCGACTCAGCGGCGTCACCCAGGTTGTCAGTCCAGGCCAAGAAGAGATCTTCCACAATCGCCTCACCCACACTCTCAAAGTGGCGCAGGTCGGCCGCCGGTTGGCCGAGCGCTTGAACGCGAATTGCCCTGAGGCGTGCATTTCATGGGGCGGCGCAGACCCCGATGTGGTGGAAGCAGCGGCGATGGCACATGACCTGGGGCACCCGCCTTTTGGGCACCTTGCCGAGGAGGAACTCGACAGGTGTATTCGCAACGCAATCGCCGGCGAACCTTCCGGACAACTCCAAGGCACCCCAGTCAACAAGCCGACCGATCCGAAAGACGGCTTCGGCCCTAGTGAAGGTTACGAGGGCAACGCGCAATCCTTTCGCATCGTCACCCGACTGGCGATCCGGAAAGATGCGGATTCCCCATTTGGCCTCGACCTATCGCGCGCCACCTTGAACGCGACGCTCAAGTATCCCCGTCTGTTCTCCCCTGCCACGCCCAAATACGGCGCATACCAGGCCGACGAAGAAGCATTCAGATTTGCTCGCGAGGGCTCGCCGACGACCGATGCGGTGCCATGCCTCGAAGCGCAGATCATGGACTGGGCTGATGATATTACCTATTCCGTTCACGATGTCGAAGACTTCTATCGGGCTGGACTTATTCCGCTTGATCGGCTGGTCAACCATACCCTGGAACAGAACAGGTTTCAGCAGTGGGTAGAGTCTCGGTGGCCGAGGATCAGCGCAAAGAACGGCCTTGGGCAAATGAGTTTCATAACCATCATCTCGAATATCTTCAGCGCCCTGATCCAGGTCGGCGGCCCCTACAACGGGACGAAGGAAAGCCGGGCCCAGATATACAAGGTCAGTTCGGAACTGATCAACAGGTTCGTCACCGGAACCATGGTTCGGAAGCTGGCGACGGGGATAACGGAAGCACTTGATATTCCGCAGAAACTGCGCGCGGAAGTTGCGATATTGAAGGAGTTGATCTGGCGCTACGTCATCCAATCACCTGCGCTGGCGGCCCAGCAACACGGACAGCGCGAGGTGATTCGCAGCCTGTTCCGGATTCTGTATGACGCGACCGACGACGGCCGTCACTACCTGTTCCCGGCGGCGTTTCGAGATGCCGCACAGCAATTCTCAACAGAGACCGCCAGCGCGGATCGTGCCCGCCTGGTCGCAGACGCGGTCGCGTCTCTCAGCGACAATCAAGCGCTCCGACTGTATCAACGTTTGACCGCATCGTCCCAAGGCTCAGTGCTCGATCCGATTATCCGCTAGGGAGACGCCCGGATACGGTGTTGCTCCCCAGCTAGAGCCGTCCAGGCATGTCACCCGTCGCCTCGTTCTCGAAACGCACAGCGAGTAATTGTGCGTTGACCGATGCAGATTGAGCACACAATTCGCCGACCGCGACCAACTTCCCGCCACTCGCGCATCGCACTCGCTGAATTCGACCGGGGCTGCTATTCTACATTCATCGCCCACTCCGTACTCTGTACTCGGTACTGGCACCCCGAACTTCGATGAGGCGTTCCCGATGGCCCGGAAATTCGTGCAGCAGTTCGCCGACGGCGACAGCATCGAGGAAGTGTACCTGGTGGTGGACAAACAGCTTCGGGCCAATCGCAACGGCAACCTCTACTTGCAGCTCGACATCCGCGACCGCACCGCCACCATCAGCGCCCGCCAATGGAACGCGGGCGAACAGGTCTTTCGCTCCTTCGAGGTCGGCGATTTCGTGCTGGTCAAGGGCAAGGTGCAGCTCTTTCAAGGCGCCTTGCAGATGATTATTAACCACGTCGAGCGCGTCGACGGCCGCCAGGTCGAGCTGGCCGAATTCTTGCCGCACACCGAGCAGGACGTCAGCAAGCTGCTCGAACGGCTGCGCGGCATCCTGCTCAAGCTGAGCAATCCGCATCTCCGCGCCCTCAGCGAATGCTTCCTGATGGACGATGAATTCCTGCAAGGTTTTTGTCAGGCGCCGGCGGGCATCCGCAATCACCACGCCTACATCGGCGGACTGCTGGAACACGTCGTCACGCTGCTCGAAGCGGCCGAGCGGCTGCTGCCCGTTTATCCCGCGCTCGACCGCGATCTGCTGCTCAGCGGCGTCTTCTTGCACGACATCGGCAAGGTGCGCGAGCTAAGCTATTCCCGAACTTTTGCCTACAGCGATGAAGGCCAGCTGGTCGGGCATATTGTCATCGGCGTCGAGATGCTGAACGAGAAGATCGCCAAGGTGCCCGATTTGACCGGCGAGCCGTTTCCGCGTGAACTGTTGCTGCGGCTCAAGCATATGATCCTGAGCCATCATGGCACCTACGAATTCGGCAGTCCACGCTTGCCGATGACGCCGGAAGCGATTGCCCTGCACCACCTGGACAACTTCGACGCCAAGGTCCATAGCTTCACGCGCGATATCCGCGACGATCCGAACCCGCGCTCGGCCTGGACACCGTACAGTCAAGCGATGCAACGACGGCTGTTCAAGGGCGGCGGCGAAGCGGACGGCGGCGTCGTGGACCCGATGGATTAACTGTCCGCTCGCTCCCAGGCCGAGCCCTATCCATTCCTGGGAACTTTGTACAGTTACGGGCCAGCAGCTGCGCGATTCCCTACAGCAGCTGCATGACAACTTCACAACATC
>JAGVLI010000458.1 GCA_020054355.1 Planctomycetales bacterium
GCCGGATTCCCAGCAGCGACGAAATCCGGGCGTTCGAGAAGGACACACGGCCCGACAAGCGTGCCCGCTGGGTCGAACAGCTGCTGAGCGGCCAGGAATATCCCGTGTATTGGGCGGGCCTGTGGACCAACTGGCTGTTGCAGGATCGTGTGCAGCCGGCCTACCGCGCCCAGCTGCGGCGCTGGCTCCAGGAACAGCTGGCCGCCGGCGTGTCGCACCAGGACTTGACCGAGAAGCTGCTGACCGCCACCGGCAAGAGCGACGAGAACCCGGCGGTCCACTTCGTGCTGGCCTATCTCGGCCAGGAGCTGCCATTGCGCCACGGGGACGAAAGCTCCGGCCACCTCGCGCTCGTCGGTTCCCGCGCGACCGGCCAACGGCAGACGTTGGAGCACCTCCGGGCAGAGGGCCAGTTCGACGCGGTCCCCATCACCTTTCGCTCGATGCAGGTTTTCCTCGGCTACCGGCTGGCCTGCACCCAGTGCCACTGCCATCCGTACAACGCTGCCTGGAAGCAGGACGACTTCTGGGGGCTGAATGTCTTCTTCCGCCAGCTGGAACGCAAGGTGCTGCCGCCCACGGCCGAGGGACCGCCGGTGCTGGAGCTGCGCGACAATCCGGACCTAAACGTCAAAGGGATCATTTTCTACCAGATGGCATGCTGCAGCCATAAAGGCATGGTGAAGGCCACCGGGCCGACCTTCCCCGGCGAAGGGCGGGTGCGCTTTCCCGCCAACGCCACGCGCCGCCAGGACTTTGCCCGCCGGTTGGCTGCCCATCCGAACTTCGCGCGCGCCTTCATCAACCGCGTCTGGAGCGAACTGTTCGGCCGGGGCCTGAACTTCCGGCCCGAACCGGACGATTTCGGCGAACACAACGAAGTGGTGCATCCGGAACTGCTGGACCAGCTCGGCAAGGACTTCGTCGCCGCCGGCTACGATCCGAAGCAATTGATCCGCTGGATTTGCGCCAGCGATGCCTACCAGCTGAAGCACGAGTTCAACAAGACCAACGAGTCGCCGGAAACCGAACCGTATTTCAGCCGGCAACTGCTCCGACCGATGACTTTCGACCAGCTGTTCGCATCCGTCTGGCGGACCACTCGGCTGGACCGCGTGCTGGGACCGGACGAGAAGGAACCGCTGCGACAGCGCTGGTTGAAATTCCTGCGGCTGGACCCGATGTTCACCAGCGGCAATTTCGATTACCTGGATCAAGACAACAACTATCGGTTGTCTTTGTCGCTGCTGCTGATGAACGACAAGACCATCCAGCGGGCCATCGCCGACCCGGAAGCGGGCTTGCTCGACCGGGAACTATTACGGCAGCCGCCGGAGAAGATCATGGACACCCTGTTCCTGGCGACCTTGAGCCGCCGGCCCACCGGCCAGGAAAAGGCGCAGCTCGAACGCGAGTTGCGGAAGGTTCCCGGCACGGAAAGCGACTTGCGGCCGGTCTGGCAAGACCTGTACTGGGCGCTGCTCAACAGCAACGAGTTCATCCTGAAGCATTGACCTCCGGCACTACTTGTAGGTCAGGCTTTCCAGCCTGACACTCCGCAGCGCGTCAGGCTGGAAAGCCTGACCTACATCGAAGAAAATAATCCGCTCACTCGAAGGAGCCGTCCATGAAATACCCGCTGTCGTGCTGCGTGCTGCTCGGTTGCGCGGCGGCTGGTCTCGCGCAGCCGGAAGCGAAGAAGGTCGAGCCGGCGGTGGCCACGATCAACAAGCACATTGCCGCCAAATGGCAGGAAAACAACCTCGTTCCGGCCAAGCGCTGCGGCGATGCAGAATTCTGCCGACGCACGGCGCTGGACCTGATGGGCCGGATTCCCACCGTCGAGGAAATCCTGGCTTTCGAGCAGGACCAGCGACCCGACAAGCGCGCCCGCTGGGTCGATCGGCTGCTGAGCAGTCAAGAGTATCCCGAGCACTGGGCGGGGCTGTGGACCGGCTGGCTGTTGCAGGACCAGGTGCATCCGCGCTACCGCGAGCAGCTGCGGCACTGGCTCAAGGAACAGCTGGCCAACGGCGTCTCGCACAAGGATTTGAGCGAAAAACTGCTGACCGCGACCGGCAAGAGCGACGAGAACCCCGCCGTCCACTTCGTCCTGACCTATCTGGGCCAGGAACTGCCGCTGCGCAACGGCGACGAATGCGGCGGCGCCACGGCGCTTGTCACTTCCCCCGCGTCCGAACGCAAGCCGACGCGCGAGCAACTGCGGGCCGACGGCCAGTTCGACGCCATGCCCATCACGTTCCGCGCGATGCAGGTCTTCCTTGGGTTCAGGCTGGCCTGCACCCAGTGCCACGATCATCCGTTCAACGCCGACTGGAGGCAGAAGCATTTCTGGGGTCTGAACGTCTTCTTCCGCCAGCTGGAGCGCGTCGCCCCGCCGCCGCGCTTGCTGCCGTTGCTGACCGTGGAGCCGCCGGTGCTGGAGCTGCGCGACAATCCGGAATGGAACGTCAAGGGGATCGTCTACTTCGAGACGCGCGCCGGCCAGGTGAAAGCCATCGGGCCGACCTTCCCCGGCGAAGGGCGGGTGCGCTTTCCCGCCAACGCCACGCGC
>JAGVLI010000325.1 GCA_020054355.1 Planctomycetales bacterium
AACGCTCGCCGCCGGCTCGCGGCTAAACAGATTCAGGTTTCGATTCAGGCGCTTTTCTTGTCGGCCGGCGGCAGCTCGAAGAGCCGTTGCTCGCCCTTGACCACCTGCTCGGTCACGGTGTACTTGCCCTTGTTCTCGATGTCCGGCAGTTCGAACATCACGTCGTTCATCACTTCCTCGACGATGCAGCGCAGACCGCGCGCCCCGGTGTCGCGTTCCTTGGCCCGGCGGGCGATTTCCTTCAGCGCCGCCTGGTCGAAGGAGACTTCCGCGCCTTCCATCTCGAACAGCTTCTGGTACTGCCGGGTCAGGGCGTTGCGCGGCTCGGTCAGGATGCGCATCAGGGCGTCCTCGTCGAGCGGGTCGAGCGGAGCGATGACCGGCAGCCGGCCGACGAACTCCGGAATCATGCCGAACTCGATCAGGTCGTCGCTGGTGACCTTGCTCAGCAACTCGCCCAGCCGATGCTGCCGGTGTTCCGGATTGCTGCCAAAGCCGATGGTCTTGCGACCGATGCGCCGGCCGATGCAGTTGTCCAGGCCGACAAAGGTGCCGCCGCAGATGAACAGGATGTTGGTCGTGTCCAGCTGGATGTATTGCTGCTCGGGGTGCTTGCGGCCGCCCTGGGGCGGCACGTTGCTGACGGTGCCTTCGAGCATCTTCAGCAGGGCTTGCTGCACGCCTTCGCCGGAAACGTCGCGAGTGATGCTGACGTTATGGCTGGTCTTGGCGATCTTGTCGATTTCATCGACGTAGACGATGCCGCGCTGGGCCGCTTCGATGTCGAAGTCGGCGGCGTGCAGGAGCTTGAGCAGCAGGTTTTCCACGTCCTCGCCGACGTAGCCGGCCTCGGTGAGGGTGGTGGCGTCGCCGATGGCGAAGGGCACGTCGAGGACTTTGGCCAGGGTGCGGGCCAGCAAGGTCTTGCCGCTGCCCGTGGGGCCGATCAGCAGGATGTTGCTCTTGTCTACTTCAACGTCGTTGTGGCCCTGGTCGCTCAGGGTCAGACGCTTGTAGTGGTTATGCACGGCGACGGAGAGCGCTTTCTTGGCCCGGTCCTGGCCGATCACGTAGTTGTCGAGCTTGTCCTTGATCGACCGGGGCGAGGGAATGTGCGTGAACAGCGCGCGGTTGGTGACGCCGCGGCGGCGCTTCTCGTTGTCGATGATCGACTGACACAACTCGACGCACTCGCCGCAGATGTAGACGTCGCCCGGTCCCTCGACCAGCGGCCCGACGTCCCGAAAGCTCTTCCGGCAGAAGGAGCAGTAAGCATTACGGTTCCTGCCGGTGCTGCCGGTAGGCCGTCGGCCGCCGCCTCCCCCTGTCTCTTTGCTCGCCATGCGCTCTCCTTGATAGCGTTGGGTCCCAACCTGCTTGATAGGATTCGAGATCGGGTCCGGTGTTGCGGATTCGTCAATTCGCTGCTGGGGGCGACGGGTCCGGATCGTTGGGTCGGGTCCGGCCTGGGTTCGCTCCCTTGGTGGATGTGTCCAAACCGCCGTCGCCTTCGGGTGCCAAGGCGGGCGGTGGCCCGGCTGCCGGTGCCCGGCCTTCCTCGGTCTGCTGCTCCGGCAACTGCAGTTCTTGCTTCAGCTTCTTGCCCAGTTTCGCGCGAATCCGTTCGTATTCTTCCTTGCTGCACTCGCCCCGCTCATACAATGAGCGAAACAGGGACAGCGATTCGCCCGTGGCCGAGCCGGACAACGGGCGCTTGGTCCAGCGGCCCAGGCAGACGATGACGATGGCCGTCACCAGGACCACCACCATCAACAGCGCGATGGTCGCGAGCAAGGTGAGGGAAGCCTCGCGCTTGGACGCGGCGTTCGCGACGAGTGAGCACGCAGGAAGCATCGGCGCCTCGCTGATCGATGGCACGGCCGCGACCCGCACTGGACCTCGCGGCCCGGTGCCGCTCCGCTCGTGCTCTATTATAGCGCCCGATCCAGGGCAGGGTCCAGAATCTGCTTGTCCGGCTCCAGGGATTGCGCCCCCGCTCATGCTACAGGACGCAAAATGGGTTTTCTTCCTCCCAGCGGCCAGCTTCGCAACGGATAAGCGCCGGCGGTGGCGCGCGGGCGGGCTGTCCGCGTGGTTCTCGATCCCGGACACTTCCAAAACCGAGCGGAAGTGCCGATATTCTAGCTTGCCGGAAGGCAGTCTGCCATGACCCGCATCTTCACCACCCTGGCTATTTTCAACAGCCTGGCGCTGTTGCTGAGCTACGGTTTCGGCGTGGTCTCGAAGCTGCGCGGCTCACTGCTGAACCCGCAGGCCGATGACACCTACCTCTATCATTTCATGCTGGGACTCGGCACCGCGATGCTGACCCTGCTGGTCCATTGTCTGATCTTCACTTACTTCCTGGGCACGGGGCGGTGGGTCAAGGAAGTGACCCTTGCCTATGGCCTGCCGGACGTCCCCTGGCACAAGGAAACCCGCGACCTGAAACGGCTGGTCTATCCGGCCGCCCTGGCGGCCATGCTCATCACCATCGCGACGGCGGCGGCCGGCATGGGGGCACAGCGCCAGGAATGGCCCTGGCTGGTGCATTTCACGCTCGGCACCCTGACGCTGCTCGTCAATCTCTGGGCCTTCCGGTTCGAGTATCGCCGGGTCAACCGCAATACGGAAGTGCTCGATCAGGTCATGGCGGAAGTGGAGCGCATCCGGGCCGAGAGAGGTTTGCCCTCCAACGCGGAAAGCTGGCAGCAGCAAGAAACGGCTTGATGCGCCACATGGTAGCCCGCCGCTCCGCGGCGGCACGAGCGGCGCAGCCGCGAGTGTCGCGCC
>JAGVLI010000658.1 GCA_020054355.1 Planctomycetales bacterium
CGCCATGACCTGCGCCGGGCCGGAACGGAGTGTCGCCAGCAGCGCGCGGTCGTCGCGCCGCAACAACCGGGCGCGGGCTTCCAGGCGGAACAGCTTCGTGGCCAGTGCTCGCACGCTCATGGATCACCAGAGTGGTACTGCGTCACCTGCAACTCGCTTACGCCGATTGGGCTGCTAATTGCTGCTCCAGCGCGGCCAGGCGTCCTTCCAGGGTGGCTGCTTCTCGCAACTTCAGCCCAATCTCCAGCACCGCCCGCGCCGCTCCGAGGCGCACGGCGGCCGGTTCCGACTCCTTCTGCAACGCCAGCAAGGTCTTGACCGCTTCCCCGGCGGCGGCCGTCAACATGCCTGCGGTCCGCTGGACCATGTCCGCGCGGACCTGCTGTAGCCAGCACTGAAAATCCGGATCAGCGAGTCGGCGATAGACGGTGCGTTCGCAGAGCCGGCACTGGCGGGCAGCGCTCTCGACCGTAGCGCCGCAGGCCAGCGTCAACAGCAGTGCTTCATCGGCTTTCTTACGGGGTCGGGCGGCCATCGGCGGTCAAGCCTCTACGGAGTCGGTGACAGCGATTGTCCGTCGGTTGTCAGGGTGTTGGACTGGCTGTCGGGGGCAACCCCGCCGCCTCGGGCATGAGTTCCTGGCCATCGCGGTGGAGAGAAACCTTGGCCTTGCCGCCCACAAACTCGCGAAAGCGCTGGACGATGACGTCGGCATACAAGGGGTCCAGCTCCATCAGGTACGCGGAGCGTCCGGTCTGTTCGGCGGCAATGAGCGTCGAACCGCTGCCGCCGAACAGGTCCAGGATGTGCTCGCCCTTGCGGGACGAATATTCGATGGCGCGCGCCGCCAGTTCCACGGGCTTCTCGGTTAAATGGATCATCGACTGCGGGTTGACCTTCTTGACGTGCCAGAGGTCGGTGGCGTTGGCCGGGCCGAAGAACTGGTGGGCGGCGCCTTCCTCCCACGAATAGAAACACCACTCATGCGCGCCCATGAAGTCCTTGCGGGTCAGCACCGGGTGTTCCTTGTCCCAGATGATCGCTTGGCTGAAGTAGAGGCCGGCTTCCTTGAGGGCAGGCGGATAATTGGCGCAGTTGGCATAGCCGCCCCAGATGTAGGCCGTTCGGCCTGGCAACAGCACGCGGGCCAGGTTGCCGAACCACGCCCGCAGCATGCGGTCGAACTCCTCGTCGGGGAGGAAGTCGTTGGCCAGCGGCCGGTCCTTGGCGCGGAGCTTCTTGGCCGTGGGCCTGGCTTTGCCAGGATCGCGGGCCAGGTCCAGCCCTTGGTGGTGCGTGGTCCCTTGGAAGGAACTGAGCCCGGCAGCGATGGCGTTGTTGGAACGCGGCTCGACCTTGACGTTGTACGGCGGGTCCGTGTTCACCAAGTGGATCGGGGCGCCGTTGAGCAGCCGATCGACATCCTCGGGTTTGCTGCTGTCGCCGCAGAGCAGGCGGTGCCGGCCCAGCAGCCACAGGTCGCCGGGCTGCGTGATGGCCGCGTCGGGCGGTTCCGGCACGGCGTCGGGGTCGGCCAAACTCTCGGTGGCCGGCGGGGCCAGCAGTTCGGCGAGTTCACCTTCGGAGAAGCCGACCAGGCTGAGGTCGAAGTCCATGCCCTGCAATTCGGCCAACTCGATGGGCAAGCGGTCGTAGTCCCAGTCGGCGATCTGGGCGGTCTGGTTGTCCGCAATCCGGTAGGCTTTGAGCTGCGCGGGCGTCAGGCCGCGGGCGACGTGGACCGGCACTTGCTGCAGGCCGAGCTTCGCGGCGGCCTTCCACCTGGTGTGGCCCACGACCAGCACGCCCGCTTCGTCCACGACCAGCGGCTGGCGAAAGCCGAATTCCCGGATCGACGCCGCCACGGCATCGACGGCGGCATCGTTGTGCCGGGGGTTGTGCTCGTAAGGTTTGATGTCTTCGATGTTCCGCATTTCAATTTGCATGGCCTGCCTCCTCTTCCGGGACCGGGGCGGCACTGCCGCGCGCAGTGCCTCTATTAGTCAGTTACACGGCGCCGCGGCGAACTGACGGAATTTTGTGCGGAATTTTTTTTCGGCCCGCACCGAATCGCTTTTCTCCCCATTTCGGCCCCGCAGAATCTGGCGAAATTCCGCTCAGAATCCTGGCCTGCTGCGCTTGCGGTTCTCCCGCCCGCGATGTAACTGATGCTGGCGTCGTTGAGCAACGCATCAGCATCTTTCAATGGGAGAACGCACATGTCCAAGAGCAAAAAGACCGGCAAGGCCCTCACAACCTCGAAGCGTCCGAAGCCAACGCAGTCCCGCAAGGGCGGCAAGCAACCCGCCGCGGCCCCGGTGATTCCCGAGGCGTTGCAGACGCCCGAGTTCGCCGCCGCCTGGGCGGCCTGGAAGCGGTTCCATGCGGATCGAGGCATTGAACTCACGGCCGAGAACACCAGCCGCCAGCTGGAGCTGCTAGCCCGGCTGGGACCAGACCAGGCCGTCGAGGACATCCGCAACACCATCGCGGAGCATCCCTCGTCGGACGGCGCGGAGCAGCCGGCCGAGCCGACGGCCGAAGCGGTGGAGCCGACCACACCGGAGCCAGCGGCCGAGC
>JAGVLI010000633.1 GCA_020054355.1 Planctomycetales bacterium
CCCAGCGGTCGGCCCAGCCGCCGGCCGTCCGGTCTACCCCGCCAATCGCCTGTCCCGGGGGCTGCGCGGTCCTCCAGAATGAAAGTTTCCCAAGCTCTGTGCGGACCTTACAAGACCGTCGGATTTGCCAACCTCATTTCACCTGCCAGCTGTCATCGAACAAACCCGCCGTGACGACCTCGGCCGCCTGGGGGTCTTTCGCGTTCGGCGTCGGCTTCAGGATGGCGTAGTCGCCCAGCCGGGGATAGAGCAGCGCGTTGGTGCCCTGGAAGTCCGCCGCCTTGAAGGTATGGCCGCTGTTCAGCACCAGGTACTTGGCGGTGTTCAGCGGACTCGGATAGATCATCACCGGCAGATGGTCCGCCGCCGCGTACTTCTTGCCGGCGAACTCAATGGCGTCCTTGGTCCACTTCAACGGCAAGCCGCCCAGCGCCTGGCCGATCAGACTGTTCGACGACGGATCGCCGAACAGGATCAGGTGCTTGGTCGTCATGTCTTCCTCGGTCACGTCCCCATCGTCCTTGATCGGCAGCTCGCCGCGCAGGAACTTGTCCCACTCGGCCGCGAAGCGTTCCAGCTCCTTGGTCGCATGCTTGTGCATCGCTTCGTTCCAGGGCTTGCCGGTGCCGCGCACGCACAGGAAGCCGTCCATGAAGGCGTCGTCGATCGGGCCTTGCAGGCCGTGCGCTTTGCGCGGCTTGCGCTGGTGATCGACATAGAGCTTCTGAGGCAGCACGCCGGTCCAGCCGCCCGCCTGCCGTTGCAGGTAGACGTGCATCTGCCCCGAAGCGCTGCGGTACGGCCGGGCGCTGACTTCCTGGCCGTCGATCTTCACTATCTGCGGCGCGGTCAGGATGTCGGGCAGCGTCAGCCGCAGGGCGTTGACGTTCGTGGTCTTCACGGTGAAGCCCGTGTCGGTGCGCTCCCCATCCACCACCGCGCGCTCGTAGTGCTGATCCAGGCCGAGCACTTCCACCCAAGCGCAACCGGGATAACGCAGCGTGTAGGTGACGAAGCGCACCTTGGGAGGATATTCCGTGCGGCCCTTCGTCGGCCCGGCGTGGCGGGCATATTCGGCCTCGGCCTTCTTCTGCCATTCCGCCGGGAAGCTGTGGCCCAGGCCCGGCGCGATCAGGTGGACCATCGGCAAGCCGGCTTTCTTGAGCCGGGCTTCGATGTGGTCCGCCGCCGCTTTCTGCGGATCGTCGCTGCCGCTGTAGGCCACGATCGGCACGTTGAAGGCGTTTTCCGCGTAATCCACGGCATCGTAGATGCGCAGGCAGGCTTCTTGATACGCAGGCAGCTTTTCGGGCAACCCCTTGATGTAGCCATGCGTGTTGGTGAAGCCCGCGCCCGGCCCAATCACGCACCAGCGATCGGGATGGTGCAGGCCGATATGCCAGGTGCCCGCGCCGCCCATCGAGAAGCCGCGCAGCACCAGCCGCGTCGGGTCGAGCAGCCGATCCCGGCCGAGCAGCCGTTCGATGCCGATGAAGTGATCGATGGTCTCGAAGACGTCGGTCTCGCCGGCCCAGCGGTAGGCGTTGTTGCCCCGGCCGTAGATGTCGATGCGGATGAAGTCCTGGTCCTTGGGCGCTGCCTTGCCGTCGCCGTGCTGGTGGATGAACTTCACTTCGCAGATGCTGCTGTCGCGGCCGTGCAGCACCACGTCGAGCCGGTAGCGCTTGCGGTTGTCCCTGCCGTAGTCGGCGGGCAGCGTCACCGCGTAGGGCTGCAAGGAGCCATCGATCCGCGAACGATAGGCGCGCAGCACTTCCTGGCCGGTCTGCTGCATCCAGGGGATTTCGCCCTGGGCCAGCTGGCTGGCGCGGAGCAGGCCGCGGTCGAGCACGTCGAGCGTCCAGTCGGCGAAATTGGGCTGATACCATTCGCCGTGGCGCACGATCCACTGCGCCGCCTTGAGGTGAATCTCCACGTCGCCCAGGCCGGGATCGCGCACGCCCTGCTTGCGGAGCAAGCCGATGACGCGGTCGAGCTTCTCGGTCTTGGCGACGATGTTCTTCAGTACGGCGGGGTCGGGCGGCTTGGCGGCCGGCGGCGCGAACTGCTGGGCCGACAGCCACCAGGCGGAAACGACGAGAGCGACCAGAGTCAGCGGGAGACAGCGTCGGTACATGGGAGTAGTCCTTTCCAAGCCTTCCCCAGCGAAGGTGAAGCGTGTCTGACGATACAGCGGCGGCCGGCGGAGAGCAAGCGATTCCGTGCTTGCATTCCGCCGGCCGATGCGGTTTGCTAGGGCACATAGTAGCCCGCCGCTCCGCGGCGGCACGAGCGGCGCAGCCGCGAGAGAAGCGCCAGCGATCGGCGGATTGTGCGAAGCGGAAGGTACTGGTTCCTTGCGGCGACAGGCGCTGCATACCGCCGGCGGGACACTCGCGGCTGCGCCGCTCGTACCGCCGCGGAGCGGCGGGGTACTATGTGCGGCGGGCTGCTTTCGCGACGGACTACCAGAGGACCAACTATCGTGAACCGCATCCTGCTTTCGCTTGCGACCCTCATCCTCCTCGCCGGCTGTGGCGGCTCCGACACGCCGCCCACCGGCGGCGGCAACTTCAGCACCACCGCCCGCAGCCTGCCGGGCAAACCCGTGGTCGTCCTGGAAACTTCCAAGGGCGCGATCGCCATCGAGCTGTATCCCGACAAGGCGCCGATCACGGTCAAGAACTTCCTCGACTACGTGGACGACAAGTTCTACGACGGCACGGTTTTTCATCGCGTCATGCCCGACTTCATGATCCAGGGCGGCGGCTTCCTGCCCGGCATGAAGGAAAAGACGACCAAGTCCTCGATCAAGAACGAATCGGGCAACGGGCTGTCGAACGTGCCCGGCACGATCGCGATGGCCCGCACCAGGGACCCGCACAGCGCCTCGGCCCAGTTCTTCATCAACGTCAACGACAACAGCCGGCTGGACAACCAGGGCGGCGGCTACTGCGTTTTCGGTAAGGTCATCGACGGGATGGACGTGGTCCATAAAATTCGCACGGTGCCCACGGACACGATCGCCGGCCACCAGAACGTGCCGGTCGACAATGTCGTGATCCAAATGGCGCGCCGCGCGCCGGAGTAAGGAACGGCGGACGAAACTCCTGTAGGGCCCGCTGTGCGGACCATTCGCCTGGCCCGTGGGTTACGATTCCAATCGTGACGAACTTCAGTGGTTGTCGCGATTGGAATCGTAACCCACGGGCAAACAGTGCCTGGCAGCAGCACCAAGCGGCTCGCGAAGAGCCAGAAGAAAGGCAAAACCCATGAATCCCACTGTCGTCATGACCACTTCCGCCGGGACCATCACCATCGAACTCTACGGGGACAAGGCGCCGATCACGGTCAAGAACTTCCTCGGCTACGTGGACGACAAGTTCTACGACGGCACCATCTTTCACCGCGTCATCAGCAACTTCATGGTCCAGGGCGGCGGCTTCCTGCCCGGCATGAGCCAGAAGAAGACCAAGGCCAACATCAAGAACGAATCGACCAACGGCCTGTCGAACAAGGTCGGCACGCTGGCGATGGCCCGGACTTCGGTGCCGGACAGCGCCTCCTCGCAGTTCTTCATTAACCTGGTGGACAACGAGTTCCTCGACCGCGCCAAGTCCCAGGACGGCGTCGGCTACTGCGTCTTCGGCAAGGTGACCGAGGGCATGGACGTGGTGAACAAGATCAAGGCGGTGAAGACCGGCACCAAGGCCGGGCACGAGAACGTACCGCTGCAAGACGTCACGATCCAGTCGGTGGTCCGTCAGTAGGTATCTTTTCGTTTAGCCGCGAGCCGGAGGCGAGCGCTCGTGTTCAGCGCTCGCCTTCGGCTCGCGGCTAAACTAAACAAGGAGTTTCGCGATGGTTCGTTTGTTTGCGTGCGCGTTGTTGCTGAGCGCCGTCCTGACGGCCTCGGCCCAGGATAAGAACCCCGTCGTCGTCCTGGAAACCTCGATGGGCAACATCAAGATCGAGCTGTTCGCCGACAAGGCGCCGGTTACGGTCAAGAACTTCCTCAATTACGTGGACGACAAGTTCTACGACGGCACGATCTTTCATCGCGTCATCGGCAAGGAAAACACCCGCGACCAGAAGGATTTCATGATTCAGGGCGGCGGCTTCGAGCCGGGCATGAAGCAGAAGAAGACCAAGGAGCCGATCAAGAACGAAGCGGGCCTCGACAACAAGCGCGGCACCCTGGCGATGGCCCGCACCAGCGATCCGGACAGCGCCACCGCCCAGTTCTTCATCAACGTGGCGGACAATGAATTCTTGAACAAGAGCAACGAGAGCGCCGGCTACGCGGTTTTCGGCAAGGTGCTCGAAGGCATGGACGTGGTGGACAAGATCAAGGCGGTCAAGACCGCCTTCAAGGACGGCCACGGCAACGTGCCGGTCCAGGACGTCATCATCAAGTCCGCGAAGCGGGCGAACTGAGCGCCAGACGTTAAGGCGAGCGTCGGGGCGTAAGCCCGACGTGGATTTCACCGTGGAACACGTCGGGCTTACGCCTCGACGCTCGCCAGAAAATGCGGAGGAGCCGCTCTCATGTCAATGCGCACGCTGACCGCCTTGCTGCTCGTGCTGCTCGCCGTGCCTGCCGTTCGCGCCCAGGCGCCGGACAAGCAGAAGCTCAAGGAAACCCTGCTGACCCTGGAGAAAGGCGGCTGGGAGTTCATCAAGAAAAAAGACGTCGCCGGCATGAAGGGCTTCCTGGCCGACGACTTCCAGGCCATCTTCGTGGACGGTTCCCGCGTCACGAAGGCCGACTTGCTCAAGATGCTGCCCGATTTCAACTTCACCGACTACAAGATCGAGGCGGACACCGAGCTGGTCGTCCCCACCAAGGACGTGGGCATCCTGCTGTACCGCATGACCTTCACGCTGGGCATCAAGGACGCCAAGCCGGAGAAGCATACGGTGTATGCGGCGTCGAGCTACGTCTTGCGCGACGGCAAATGGCTCAACGTCTATTACCAGGAGACGGCGCTGAAGAAGTGAAGTTCGCATATCATAAACGGGCGATCGTTTGCCGGAATGGAAGGAGGCTGCCCATGACGGTGCCACAGCGCATCATCCACAGCGACCCCGATATTCTGGGTGGTACGCCCGTCTTCATCGGCACCCGCGTGCCGGTGAAGACGCTCCTGGACTATCTCGAAGCCGGTGATCGGCTCGATGAGTTTCTGGATCATTTTCCCACCGTGAGTCGCGAACAGGCGGTTGCCGCCCTCGAGCTTGCCAAGGGGATGTTGGCCACCCATGCGCATACTCCTTGACGAATGCGTGCCGCGGCCACTAAAGCGGGCCTTGCCAGGCCACGACGTTCATACGGTCCCGGAGATGGGCTGGTCGGGGAAGAAGAATGGCGAATTGCTCCGGCTGATGCTGCCGGAGCACTTCGAGGTGTTCGTGACCGTCGATCAGAACCTGCGCTACCAGCAAGACCTGCGCGCTGCCCAGATCGCGGTGGTTGTCCTGGTGGCGCCAACCAACAGACTGGCGGACTTACTGCCTCTGATGCCTGCGGTCCTCACGTCCCTCGCTACGATCCAGCCAGGAGACTTGGTGGAGATCAGTGCCTGAGCGCAGCGTTAGTGCAACGTCCAGAGACCGGTTGCTCAAACCCATGCTAGGGTGGCACGCTCGGCGTACTCGCCGGGCGTGGGAGCCGCCCC
>JAGVLI010000724.1 GCA_020054355.1 Planctomycetales bacterium
CCGGGCGGTCGTCCAGCCGAGCCAGCGCGGTCGCGGCAGCATGACGCAGATAGGCATCCTGGTCGCCGTTGTCGCGCAGCAGCTGGAGCAACCCAGCCGTCGCTTCCTTCCGGCCGAGCTTGCCCAGGCACTGCGCGGCAAAGAACCGCACCCGCGCTTCCGGGTCGCGCAGCAAGGGCAGCAGCGGTTCGTAAGCATCCGCCGACTTGCCCTCGCCCAGCACCTTGGCGGCCTGGGCGCGGACCTCGGCATCCGGGTCGCGCAGCAGGTCGAGCAACGGCTGCAAGGCAGCTGGCTCCTTGCGACCGACCTGGCCCAGTCCCCAGATGCCATGCAGCCGAGCCAGTTGCTTGGCATTCTTCCGTGCGACGCCAGCCAGCGATTCCAGGACGTTCTTGCCCCGATCGGCCAGCGCGAATTGCGTTTCTTGCCTGACGCGCAGGTCATCGTGTTCGAGCAGTTTCAGCAGTTCCTCCACTGGCCGCTGCGCGAAGCCCTCGGCCAGCAGCTTTTTCACTTCGCGCAGCTTCTCGTCCTTGGTGCGCTCCGGATCGTGGACCTTGTAGATGCGGCCCTTGCCGTTGAGGCCCCAGCCCTCGACCCAGTCGGCGATGTAGAGTGCCCCGTCGGTGCCGAAATGCACGTCGGTGGCCAGCACCGACCAGACGCATTCGTGGGCATCGATCAGCTCGAAGGATGCCCCCTTCGGCTTCAAGGCGAACGAGCGGACGCCGCTGTTGCCGCTGCCGCCGCGAAAATCGCTCAGGAAGAAGTGCTGCTTGTAGCGGTCGGGCAGGGCACTGACACCGGGTTCGTAGCAGACGCCGCTGGGGCCGTCGGCCAGGTTGGCGACCGGCGGCACGATATAGCTGGCGGGCGCTGCGTTCTTGACGTCCCAGAGCCGTTCGGCGTTCCACGGGCCGAGTCCGGTGGGAAAATTCATCGACTGATAGCTCAGCCGCCAGCCGCTGTCGCCGCCCTCGACGATGTGGACCCAGCGCGCCCGGTCGCCGCCGTCGGCGTTGTTGTCGCCGGTGAACAGGTTGCCGAACTGATCGAAGACGATACCCTGCGGATTGCGCAGGCCCGTGGCGACCAACTCCAACTCGGAGCCGTCCGGGTTGCAGCGCAGCACCGCCCCGCTGTCCGGATTGCTGACCACGCGCCCGGCGGTTTCGACGTGCAGCCCCCGGTCGCCGCAGCTGAAGTAGAGCTTGCCGTCCGGCCCCAGGCGCGGGCCGTGCAGGTCGTGGCCGATGAAGGCGATATGGACGCCGTAGCCGGTGTGCAGGGCTTGCCGTTCGTCGGCCTTACCAGTGCCCTTGGTGTCGCGCAGCCGCCAGAGGTTGGGGATGCAGGCGTACCAGACGGTGCCGTTGCGGGCCAGCAGTCCCGCGCCGAGGCCGTCTTCCAGGCGGTTGAAGCCATCGGCGAAGACCACGGAGCGGTCGGCCTTGCCGGCGTCCTGGGTGTCTTCCAGCAGCCGGATGCGTTCGTGGTCCACCGCCCAGGAATCGGCCTTCTTGCCGAGGTGTTTTTGCATCAGGGCGATGCGGTCCGCCACGGTACGGCTGGCCACGTCGCCTTCCAGCCAGGCAGGGAAGTTGCGCACATCGGTGACGCCCTTGTGCAGCCGAAACGTCTCGGAGACGAAAATGCGGTTCTTCTCGTCGATGCACATGGCGACCGGCTGCGTCAGCAACGGCTCGGCGGCGAAGAGATCGACGCGGGTGCCCGCCGGCACGCGGATGCGCTGAATGGCCTGCTTCCAGTCGTCGTTGGCGGCCGCGACCTTCGGCGCATACGGCTTGTAATTCGGATCGTCCTGAGCGGACGCCGGCCCGAACAGCAGAGTGCCAGCAAGCGAGCAGAGCAGGAGAGACAACGGCAGATAGCGGCGCATGGGATGGTAAGTCCTGCGAAGGAGGGAGGGCGGATAGCTGTACTCTACCGGCCCGCCGGGCGGGCCGCAAGCGGCGCTATTCGCGCACGCCCGGATCGGAAACCCAGGCGCGCTGTCAATAGTTCCAAGCCTTAGACAAGGCTATCCGGCTCGTCGGTGTCGGTGGGGTAAGGCGGAGTGTGGCCAATGGCCAGCACGATGAGACGATTGCTCTGCTCGTCCAGGCGGAATGGAATGTAGAACTCGTGCGGTTCCGCGTCGCAGACTTCTTCCCTGGTGATGAAGAGCGTCGAAAGGTCGAGGAAAGGGCGGGAGCGCTTGCAATCCTTGATTACTCCCGCTGGGTCGGCAGCCAGCCGCGCGCCAATTCGCGGTCCAGGAAGTCTCGAACGCAGACGGACAATGCGTTGTACTGCGCTTCCGCCTCGGGCGACAGAAAGGGCTCGAAATTCATTGGAGGCGCTCTGCTCGGATCTCCTGGAGAGACCGTCCTTGGCCGCGCTCGACCTGGTCAATGGAACGCAGCACCCGTTCCAATTCCGCGCCAGGGATGCGCGATGCGTTGTTCACCAGGTCCATGTTGAGCGTCACGCCGCGGTGGCCGACCTTCCGAGCCTGTTCCATCGGCGGCGTCTGATACACCTCGTCGAGCAGTGCCTTCAACCGCTTCTTGCCGTGCCGGGCGGCCACGTAGTTCACCAGCGCCAACTCGGCGGCCTTCAACGGCTCGCCGGGCGGCGGTGCATCCGTGGTGCTGTAGCGGTAGCAGGTCTTGCCGTCGGACCGCTGGTATGTTTCCTCATGGAGAAACCCGAGGCCGCATAGGCGGTCGAGTTGGACATAGATGTCCGTGTCGAACGGGCCGTGATCGTACCAGATGTAGTTCAACGGCGTGAGAGGATGCCCCAAGCAACGCCGGGCTTCGAGGTCCGCCAAGTACAGAAGCTTGACGATCTGGGTGCGGCCAGCGTTGGGGACGCGCTGGACAAAGGCGTGAATTAATTCAGCCGTTGGGCGCAGCATTTCGCTTGGATCCGGAAAAAGAGTGCGCGTCGTCGCCGATTCGGCGGATGAAGCAGTCATTGTGTCTTAGCTCCTAGCCCGGTCGAGGTCAAGCGGAATTCAATACTGTACAATATCACAATATCACCCAATCCGCCGACCAGCCTGGTAAGGGCACCCACTGCAAGCCGTATGCCACGCTGGGTGCCATGCCCACGGCTTTGCGTGGGCATGGGACTTTGCAACTTCCCCATGCCCACGCAAAGCCGTGGACATGGTACCCTTGCCTGATTGCACAAGATGTCTCTTGTCCCTGCAATAATGCACTGGCGACTTGGCGACTTCGGAGTCTTTTAGCGATGCGACCGGTGGGATTTTCAACGGGTGCCCTGGCCTATGGCGATTTTCGCCGCGCACTCAAGTTGTTGCGGCCACGCCGGCTGCCAGTGCTCGAAGTCTCAGCGCTGCGCGATCACGAACTGCCGCCGTTGCTCGATGCACTCGATACGCTCGACTTGTCCGGTTACTCGTACCTGTCCCTGCATGCCCCGAGTGCGTTTACCACACTTGCGGAGCAAAATGTGAGCGCGCTGCTCCGGCGCGTGCTGCCACGTTCTTGGCCGATCATCATGCATCCGGACGCGCTAAAGGATCACTCACTTTGGCGCGGCTTCGGCGCGGCCCTGTGTATCGAAAACATGGACAAGCGCAAGCCGATTGGCCGTAACGTCCGCGAACTGGAGGCCGTGTTCGCCGCGTTTCCGGACGCATCCTTTTGTTTCGACATCGGCCATGCCCGCCAAGTCGATCCGACCATGAGTGAAGCGGCGTTCATCCTCCAACGATTCGGCGAGCGATTGAAACAAGTTCACATCAGCGAGGTGAACACGCGCAGCCAGCATGAAGCGATTTCCTTTACGGCGTTGCAGGCTTTTCGGAGCGTGGCACACCTCATCCCGCGGGACGTTCCCATCATCCTGGAAACGATCGTTTCCGAACAACATCGCATCGACGAGCAGTTGAGACTTGCGCAAGCGGCGTTGACCGTCCCCGAAGCTGCCTTGTTGTAAATCCTGTCGAGATTGCCGCCAACTCTTTGCAGTATCCCCCTTCATGCCGTAGACTACTGGCGATTGCACATCCTTCCGACCGAATTCTCGGAGAACCAACCATGAGACGGAGTGCCCTGTGTGCCGGCCTATTCGCCTTGCTGGCAGTGCTGGCCGAACCGAGCAGCGCCCAGCAGCCGAAGGTCGACCCCACGACCGAGTTCCTCAATCAGTATTTCGCCAACCAGTGGAAGGCGCAGAAGCTGACGCCCGCCGAGCGCACCTCCGACGAGGAGTTCCTGCGCCGGGTCAGTCTGGACATCCTCGGAAGGATCGCCACCGCCGACGAGGTCCGCGCCTTCGCCAAGGATGCCGCCCCGGACAAGCGGGCCAAGCTGGTCGAGCAACTCCTGGCCAGTCCGGAGTTCGCGGCCAACCGCTCCACGATCTGGACCAACTGGCTGCTGCCGCGCGGCAGCGCGACCGCGTTGCAGCGCGCCCAGCTGCACCTCTGGCTGGAGGAAACCGGCGGCCAGCTGAATTATCAGCAGATGGTCGAACAGCTGATCGCCGCCACCGGCAAGACCAACGACAACGGCGCGGTCAACTTCGTCATCGGCAACCTGGGCCTGGCCACGCCCGCCGACAAGCAGACCGAGGACGGCTACTTCGACATGACGCCGCTCACCGCCCGCACCCTGCGCCTGTTCCTCGGCTATCGGTTGACCGCCGACCAGCTGCCCGATCATCCGTTCCATCCCGACTTCAAGCCCGAGCAGTTCTGGGGCGTGAACGCTTTCTTCCGCCAGACGCAGCGCTACGGCGCCAACAATCCCCTGGAACTCAAGGACAACCCGAACGTCAACACCAAGGGCACGGTCACTTTCCTGGACAAGGAAGGGAAGAAGCAGACCACCGGGCCGGTCTTCCTCGACGGCCGAAAGCTGCCCGCCGACGGCAAGAAGGCCCGCCGCCAGGTGCTGGCCGAGTTCGTCACCAGCCATCCGAACTTCACGAAGACCTATGCCAACCGCATCTGGGGGCATTTCTTCGGCCGCGGCCTGAACGAACGGCCCGCCGTGGACGACTTCGGCAGCCATAACAAAGTCGTGCATCCGGAACTGCTCGACCGGCTGGCCAAGGACCTGGCGGCCGCCCGGTACAACCCCCGGCCCCTCATCCGGGCCATCTGCGCCAGCGACGTCTACCAACTCAAGAGCGTCACCAATGCCACCAATGCCAAGGACGATCGGGAAGTCTACTTCAGCCGGATGCCGCTCAAGCTGCTGACGCCCGAGCAGGTGACGGCGTCGGCAATGACCTTGCTCCAGGCGGGGAAGAATGCCGAAGGCCCGCTGTTCCGGAAACTGCTGGGCACGGCGGAAGCGCACATCACCCGGCGCGTCGGCGACAGCGCCTGGGAAGATTTGCCCGTGCAGGACCGTATCATCATCAACGTCTCGCTGCTGAACCTGCGCGACGTCAACGATGCGCTCCTCGGCTCGAACGACAGCCCGGTGGCCCGCGCCGTCGCCTTGAAAGAGCCGGCCAAGGTCGTCGAGGAAATGTACGTGACGGCCCTGAACCGCCGGCCCACCGACAAGGAAGCGGCCCAGCTGAAGACCCTGATCGACAAGGAAGCCAAGGACTTGACCAACGTCTGGCAGGACTTGTTCTGGGCGCTCATCAACAGCAGCGAGTTCATTCTCAATCATTAGAGCGCTTATCGATTAGTCGTAGGGTCCGCTGTGCGGACCATTGAGCGACCGAAATCGTTTCGGCTTGTGGTCCGCACAGCGGACCCTACGAGAGTTCTGTCCGCCGCCCATCGTCCCAGGCCGCCAACAATCTCCAGGCTCACGGGTTAATCCTCGTGGGCCTTTCTCTTTCCCGGAGAGTCGCCATGTCATGCAGGATTGGCATCGTACTCGTGCTGGCTGCCGTTTCGTGGAGCCAGGCGGCCGCCCAGCCCGAACCGACCACGGAGTTCATCAATCAGTACTTCCGCGAAGCCTGGAAGGCCCAGAAACTCAAGCCGGCCGAGCGCTGTTCCGATCCGGAATTCCTGCGGCGGGTGATGCTCGACGTCATCGGCCGGATTCCGACCGTGGAAGAGCTGGAAACGTTCGCCAAGGACCAGGCTCCGGACAAACGGGTGCTGCTGGTGTCGCGGCTGATTCTCGGCGAGGAATACGACGCCTACTGGGCGCGGGTCTGGGCCAGCTGGCTGCTGCCGCGCACGCTGACCGTCACCGTCAGCGAGCGGATGGGACCGGGTTTCAACGATTTTGCGCTGGTCCCGAGGGCCGTGCAGTATCCGCCGGTGGCCAGCAAGCAGCTGGAGCTCTGGCTCGAAGAGCAGCTCAGCCAGGGCGTCTCGTACAGGGATTTGGTCAAGCAGTTGCTGACGGCCAGCGGACGCACCAACGAGAACGGCAGCGTCAATTTCCTGCTCGCTCATCTCGGCGAGCCGTTCGGGGCGGCCCAGCGATCGAAGGACGGCGGGTTCGATATGGTGCCCGCCACGCTGCGGACTACACGGCTCTTTCTCGGCTATCGCCTCGACGGCTGCCAATTCGACGACCAGCCGCGCAAGACCGAGTGGAAGCAAATGCAGTTCTATCAGCTCAACGCCTTCTTGCGGCAGGTGGAGCGCGTCGGCACGCCGCCCGATCTTGGGATCAATTTCCTGCCCGCTTCGCTCATTCTCGAATTGCGCGACAATTCGGGTTACAACACCAAAGGCATCGTCTTCTACGAGAAGCGCAGCGGCGTGTTTCTGCCCGCCGAGCCGACGTATCTTTCCGGCGACAAGCTGCGGCCGGGCGGCCAACTCACCCGCCGCGAAGCCCTGAGCAAGTTCATCACCACCGATCCGCAGTTTGCCCGCGCGTTCGTCAACCGCATGTGGGGCCAATTCTTCGGCCGGGGACTGCACCAGCGCCCCGAGGTCGATGACTTCGGCGGCCACCATCAGCTCGTGCATCCGGACCTGTTGGACCGCCTGGCCAAGGATTTCGCCGACGGCAAGTTCAGCATCGGCAAGCTGATCTACTGGATCGCCACCAGCGACGTCTATCAACTCCGCTGCGCCGCCAACGAGACGAACGCGCAGCCCGCGCAGGAAGCGTACTTCAGCCGCATGCCATTGAAACTGCTGTCGCCGGAACAGCTGGTTGAGGCGCTGCTGACGACGGCCTATCCGAAGGCCGAGGAGCGCGAGGTATTTCGCGGCAGACTGCTGCGTTTCTTCGACCGCCGCTTCGAGAACAATGAGTGGGAGGACGTGCCGGCTCGGGATCGGCTGGCGCACCTGCTCGCGCTGCTGAACCGCAAGGAGTTGACCGATCACTGCGTCAGCGACAGGTCGAGTAGCCTGCGGAGAGCGCTGGCGCAGCCGGACCCGCTGAAAGCGGCGGATGCGCTATTCCTAGCCGTACTGGGACGCCGGCCAGCAGAGGCCGAGCAAGCCAGGATTCAGAAAGAAGTGGAGCAGGGTAAGAAGAAACTGTCGGAAGTCTGGCAAGACCTGCTCTGGGCGCTGCTCAACAGCGGCGAGTTCGTGCTGAATCACTGACAGTCGAATGCGCGCGGTTAATCCAGGTCGAGCACGATTTTCAGGGTGCGATTGACTCTATCCAGGGTGGCGGGACTGAGCCGCCCAAGGCGCTTGACCAGCCGCTGGCGATCCACCGCCCGCAACTGATCGGGCAGTGTCACACTCGGACTCGTCACTCCACCTTCGGGCGGTCGAATCAATACCTGATCCACTTCGGCATTGTCGTGGGAAGTTAAAGGCAGCACCAGCAGCACCCAGTTCGTTCGGTTGTACAGATCGCTGGTTACTACGATCGCTGGCCGTGTCTTCTTGATTTCATGCCCTATGGTGGGATCCAGCGCGACGAGCCAGATGTCGCCCCGCCGAGGCGTTGGGCTGCGTTTCATGGGCGTTATTCCTCCGCGTCTTCGAGCCTTTTCCAGAGTTCCCGATCCGCGGCCTCCCACTCCTGATTGAGTTTGCGCGACTCATCCCGGCGTCTTTCGAGCGCCGCTTTCAGCTCGGCCTGGTTCACGGGTTCCGCGCCGATTGGCAGCACCTTCAGCACGGGTTTTCCGTCCAGTTCCAGGATGGCCCCGGCAGTGGTGCCGGACAGGGAGCGGATGAATGCCTTGATTTCGTCGCCTTTTCGATCCAATTTGATCCGTTTCATGGCCGACCTTTCCTCCTGACCGCTCCGCGTTTACTTAAACGCCTCGTATTCCTTGCCCAGCACCGAGGCCGCGATCTTCAGCTTCAAGATTTCATCCGTGCCCTCGTAAATCCGGCAGACGCGCGTGTCCTGCAGATGGCGTCCCGGCCGGTAGAGCGTGGACCAGCCGCGCCCGCCGTAGATTTGCACCGCGCGGTCGGCCGCGTCCCAGGAAGCGTTGGCCGCGAACATCTTGGCCTGCGCCGCCAGGATGTCGGCCTGCGTCTTCAACTCGGCATTCTTCGGTTCCCGCGTGCTGGCGTCCTTGGCCTCCGCCGCCCGCAGCACCAGGCATTCCGTGGCGATGCGGTGCATCTCGATGGCCGCGATGTGCTCCTGCACCAGCTGATGCCGGGCGATGGCCTTGCCGTGCTGGTTGCGCTCCTTGGCGTAGTTGCTCGCTTCCGTCAGGCAATCCTCGATCACGCCCAGGCAGCCCGATGCCACGCTGATTCGTCCCGAAATCAGCGTGCCCATCGCGACCCGGAAGCCCGCCCCTTCCTCGCCCAGCAGGTTGCTCGCCGGCACCGGGCAATCGGTCATCTCGAACATGGCGGTGTTGGCGGTCGGCATGCCCATCTTGGCCGTCAGGTCTTCCGCCGCGAAGCCCGGCGCGTCCGTATCCAGGATAAACGCGCTGATCCGCCCGCCGCCGCCCTTGGGATACGCGAAGGTGACGATGGTGGTGGCGATGCCGCCGTTCGAGATCAGGTACTTCACGCCATTGAGGATGTACTTGTCGCCCTGACGTTCGTAGGTGGACTGCATTTCCAGCGGATTGCTGCCGGCCTCGGGTTCGGTCAGCCCGAAGGCGCAGACCTTCTCTCCCGTGCAAGCGCCCGGCAGATAACGGCGCTTCTGCTCGTCGTTGCCCCAGGTGAGGATCGGATACTCGCCGATGGAAGTGTGGCCGGAAAAGAAGGTGCGGACCCCGGTGCCTTCCCGGCCGATGCGGGCCAGGGCGCGGGCGTAAGTCACGGTGTCCGAGCCTCGGCCGCCGTACTCCGGCGGCACGATCATGCCCAGCAGGTTGTGCTTCTTGGCCAGCGGAATGAGCTGGTCGTTATAGCGATGCTCGACGTAGCAAAGCTCTTCGATGGGCCGGATTTCCTGGCAGAAGGCTTCCACGTCGTCGAGCAGTCGTTGCGAGTTCGCGCCGCTCATGGTTCGCCGCCTCCTTGACTGGTTCAGCAGATCTGCTGCTAGTGTAGCCAAGAAGGCGGACGGAGACAGCGCGGAGTCGCACATAGTAGCCCGCCGCTCCGCGGCGGAACGAGCGGCGCAGCCGCGAGTGTCCCGCCG
>JAGVLI010000313.1 GCA_020054355.1 Planctomycetales bacterium
GATTGGCGATGACAACGGCGGACGCTATTCTGGAACCTTTTGATTCTCGGCAGCGCACTCACCTTGGGCGCTGCACTGGTGGTGCTGACGGTTCTTGCGGGCTAACTAAAGGGCTCTGACCCCTTAAACTGACCCCTTAAACTCTGCTCCCACCCGGCTTTGCGCGGGAAACCGGTTTTTTTATTACCCAACCCCAAGGGGCGGGGCCATGTCAATAATGGCCCATGTCATTCCGAGCACAGTGAGGAATCTTAAGCAAGATCCCTCACTGCGTTCGGGATGACAATAAACGCCGCAAGCGGCGGGGAGAGCGTAGCGAGGGGTCCCAACCCAAAGAGATTAACAGTCAAGGAGAAACGCCATGAATACCCCTCGCAAACACCCCGCCCCGGAATTTCCCCGCAAGGCGGATTGGCGCTGGAAAGATTTCCTGACATGGGGGATCGTGCTGGCCATCGGCCTGCTCGCTCTCCTGGTCTTGTGGACGCCCCTCATGCTGGCGCCGCTGCAGGAAATGGCTGGCGCGTTCATACGGCTGCATCAGGAACCATGACAAACAGCCAATGTTCGACTCCAGCTTTAGTTGTAATGTGTCATTTCCCGCTACGCTCGAAATGACACGCCCCCCTTTTTCAAAGGGGGGCAGGGGGGATTTTACGAATCGAACAAAAAAAAAAGGGGGAGCGCAAGCATGTAACGCAAACGGGTCGCTACCACACAGCGATATGACGCACACCTGGATGTCCGCGCGGGCGGGCAGCACATAACATAGTCAAGTATTTTTACGGAGAAGAAAACATGCCATCAACTTCAAAACAGGAAACGACCATGAAGTCAGCCATTTCCGCTTTACTCATCACCGGCGCGCTGGTGTGCGGCAACGCCCTGGCCGCCGAGCACGAGGTCAAGATGCTCAACAAGGGCGCGGACGGCAACTTCGTCTTCGATCCCGGCTATCTCAAGGCGGCCAAGGGTGACACGGTGAAGTTCGTGCCGGTCGACATGGCGCATATGCCGCAGTCGGAAGTGACGCCGGGCGCCGCCTGGAAAGGCGAGATGGGCAAACCCCTCACGGTGACGCTGGCGGACGAGGGCGTCCATGTCTACTCCTGCCTGCCGCACAAGGCGCTGGGCATGGTGGGCGTGATCCAGGTTGGCAAGCCGGGCAATCTGGATGCCGCCAAGACAGCCGCCGCCGGGATGAAGATCGCCCAGAACAAGGACCGCCTGGACAAATACCTGGCACAGGTGAAATGACGGCGTAAGTATCACGATAACAGGTCGCGGACCGGGCCCTGTGCCCGGCCCCGCCTTCACCCTCAAACAGGAGAAACATATGTTGAACCAATCTGCTCCGAACAACCCGCCCCTGGACAAGGCGCAGGCCCTTGCGGCGCTGAACAGGATTCTCGAACTGGAATTGGGCGGCGTGGTGCGTTACACGCACTATGCGCTGATGGTTTACGGCTACAATCGCATTCCCATCATCGCCTGGCTGCGCGAGCAGGCCGAATGCGGCCTGCGCCACGCTAACGAGGCGGGTGAACTGATTACCCATCTCGGAGAGCACCCTTCCCTGTCCATCGGTCCCTTGCTGGAAACCTACCAGCACGATATCGGCGATATCTTGCGGGAGTCCCTGGAACACGAACGGCAGGCCCTGCACCACTATCACGAGCTTCTGAACCTGGCGCGGGACCGTTCCGTGCTGCTGGAAGAATACGCCAGGCGTCTGATCCACGAGGAAGAGATGCATCTCGGCGAAGTGGACAAGATGCTGCGCAGGCCGGGCGAGCTTGGCGTTTTCGCCGGTCAATGACCGGGGATGTACCGGATGGAGAAAAAGATCGGGCGCGCCGGCGGGGGATACCGTCGGCGCATCACCAGCAAAGGATTGCGATGCTCACGAAATAATTCAAAAATAGTTATTGCTAATCATTATCATTCGCATTACTATCAGTCCTCAAGAGTAAATGTAACCGCCTTCGGGCGTTCCAGCCAGCCATATTTCCTCCCTTTCTTCAGAATAGAGGGTGTAGCTAGCCATCTCCGTTGAACTTTGAGCCAGGAGACAGCTTATGCGGCTACACCCGCAACTGAAAAATCATTCTATTCCCCCCAGGTTGCTCACGCGGCCCGCCCCCGGCATTTTCCCGTCTCGGGAAACAGCGCCGGAAAAATGGGCGGCGGCGTCAAGGACAGGCCGGCGCGCTGCATCATCGAGCGCGGTCTCGCCGACAGGACGATACACGAGCACTCGCATATCGTCGAAAGCTCCTCCGGCAATCTCGCCATGCTTCTGAGCTCATGCGCACGTTTTCGGTTTTTCATCTGCATCACACGTCTCTCAATAACCATACGAGAAGGAGATATCAGTGGAGTCGTCTAACACAACGTCTTTGAAACTTCGTCGGCCGTCAGCAGCGCTGCTGGTAGCGCTGGTCGCATTGCCGGTCTACGCGGAAGAGCCCAAAGCGAAAACGCCGGCGGCGCTAGAGAGCGTATTGCCGGAGGTAAAGGTGACAGCGCCGGAGATCCGCGAGTCCGCTTACGGTACGGTCGAAGACTACCGCGCCGAGCGTACGGGAACCGCCACCAAGACCGATACGCCGATTCGGGAGTTGCCTGTCGCGATACAGGTGGTTCCCAAGGAGGTCATCAAAGACCAGCAGGCGACGCGGATGGCGGACGTGATCGAGAACGTCAGCAGTGTCCGGCCCGGCAGCACCTTCGGCAATCGCGGCGACTCCTTCATCGTCCGCGGCTTTCAGAGTCAATTCTCCGCCCGCGACGGTTTCCTCTCCAATCAACTGTTCGGCGACCAGGGCTTCATCGATCTCGCCAACGTCGAGCGCGTGGAAATCCTCAAGGGGCCGGCCTCCGTCCTCTACGGCTTGGGTGACCCCGGCGGGCTGGTGAACATCGTCTCCAAGCGGCCGTTGCGCGAGGCGCAATACCAGCTCGGGGCCCGGGTGGGTTCCTATGAGTTCTACCGGGCCGAAGCGGATTTGTCCCAACCGCTCAACGCGGACGGAAGCCTGGCGTTGCGCGTCAATGCCGCTTATCAGGACTGGGGCAGCTTCCGCGACTTCTTCAAGCGCTCCCGGCGCACATTCGTCGCGCCGGTGCTGGGCTGGCAGCCCAGCGCGTCGACCAAGGTACTGGTGGACTTCGAGTACCTGGACCAGGAGCTGCCGTTCGATCGCGGCCTGGTGGCGGTGGGCGCCGGCGTGGCGGACGTCCCCCATAGCCGCTACTTCGGCGAGGCGTTCTCGACGCTCGATCTGAGCGGGAAACAAGGCCGCTACATCGTCGAGCACCAGGTAAGCTCCACTTGGTTGCTGCGCCAGGCTGGCCGCTACCAGGAGAGCGAGGATCGCCGCTTCAGCGCCGATTCCCGCGGACTGGAAGCGGACAATCGGACGCTGAGGCGCCAGGCGTCGGAGGTGCGCGGCGACGCCAGCCAGTGGACTGTCCAGCTCGACGCGATCGGCGATTTCACGCGCCGCGAGATCGGTCACAAACTGTTGCTGGGCGTCGAGACCGGAAAGGCCCGAAGGGACTTAAGCTTCGCCACGGCGCGGCTCGCGTCCATCGACATCTACAACCCGGTCTACGGTGCCCGGCCCGGGACGTTCGGCGCGCCCAGGCTGACCGGCCAGGAGATCGAGTACAGCGCGGTGTACGCCCAGGACCAGATCTGGCTGGGCGAGCGCTGGAAGCTGCTGCTCGGCCTGCGCTACGACGACGCCACGCAGACGACGATAACGACGACGACCCGCTCGACCACCGTCCAAAACAGTGCGCAGGAGACCTCGCCGCGCGCGGGCATCATGTACGACGTCACCCCGTGGGCGTCGCTCTACACCAGCTACTCGAGGTCGTTCAAGCCGGTGGCCGGCACCACCCGCAGCGGCGCACCGTTCGATCCCGAGCGAGGAGAACAAGTGGAGGCGGGCATCAAGGCTGACCTTCTCAATCGGCGGCTGGGCGCAACGCTGGCGGTGTATGAAATCACGCGGCAGAACGTGACGACGCGCGATCCAGCCGATCTCACCCAGTCCATCCAGACCGGCGAACAGCGCGCCCGCGGCGTGGAGCTGGACATCGCCGGCGATCTCGGTTCCGGCTGGAATCTGCTCGCGTCGGCCGCCTACACCGACGCCGTGCTCACCCAGGACAACACGTTCACCCCGGGCAACCGCATCCAAGGCGTGCCGCGCTATTCCGGCAGCCTGTGGGCCACGCGCGAAATCCGCGGCGGCGACTGGAAGGGCTTCGGCTTCGGCGCGGGCGTCTTCGCGGCCGGCAAGCGCGAGGGTGATCTCAACAACAGCTATCAAGTCCCAGGCTATACGCGCGCCGACGCGTCGCTGCACTACCGCAGCGACGGCTGGCGTATCACGCTGGGCGTGAAGAACGTCTTCGACAAGGAATACATCGAGTCGCCCGTGTCGCGCACCGAGGTCTATCCGGGCGCGCCACGCACCGTGTCGGCTGCGGTCGAAGTGAAGCTCTGAGTGTAAAACGTGGTAACGCGATCAAGTTTTCATTGACGCGGACCCATCGAACGTACAAATGCAATGGAGTGATCGTCATGCTGCAAACGCTTGTCACTGAATGTAGCGAAAACCTGCCGTTTCTCGAGAGTCAGGCGGCCAGGGAGTCCAACGCCCGATCCTACCCGCGGCGCTTGCCGCTGGCGATCAAAAAAGCGGAGGGCATTCACGTCACGGATATGGACGGCAAGACTTATTACGACTGTCTGGCCGGCGCCGGAACCTTGGCGCTGGGACACAATCATCCCGTCGTGGTCGAGGCGATCAAATCCACACTCGATCAAAAACTCCCGCTGCATACACTGGACATCACGACGCCGCTGAAGGAAGCGTTCGTCGACGAGTTGTTTGCTAGCCTGCCGGAGAAATTTTCGCGCGAGGCCCGCATCCATTTTTGTGGCCCCACCGGAGCGGATGCGATTGAAGCGGCCATCAAGCTTGCCAAGACGGTCACCGGCCGAAGCGGGGTGTTCGCTTTCCACGGCGGCTATCACGGCTCGACGCATGCGACGATGAGCCTGAGTGGCACGCTCCACCAGAAAAGCGAGATCCAGGGGCTGATGCCGGAGGTGCATTTTCTTCCGTATCCCTATGCGTATCGTTGTCCGTTCGGGGTGGGAGGAGAGCAATGCCACCGGCTCAGCACCCGCTACATGCGGAGCATCCTGAATGACCCTGAAAGCGGCGTGCGACTTCCCGCAGCCATGGTGCTGGAGGCGGTGCAGGGAGAAGGCGGCGCCATTCCGGCGCCGGTGGAGTGGCTGCGGGAAGTACGCCGTATTACCGAAGAGCACGGCATCCTCCTGATCCTCGACGAGGTACAGACGGGGTTCGGCAGAACCGGAAAACTGTTCGCGTTCGAGCATGCCGGCATCCTGCCGGACATTCTGGTGTTGTCCAAAGCCATCGGTGGCAGCCTGCCA
>JAGVLI010000857.1 GCA_020054355.1 Planctomycetales bacterium
GCTCGCCCGTAGCGCTCGCCTCTGGCTCGCGGCGCTGCTACAATACGGTACGTCTTGGCGAGTCTCACTGAATGTTCAGGACCATTCCCATGAGCCTCGAACACGAACAAGCCGTATTTCAGAGAGAACTTCCGCGTTTGCTGGCGGAAGGAGAACAGGGACGGTTCGCTCTGATCCACGGCGCCGAAGTTGACAGCACCTGGGACAGCCGCCGCGACGCGCTGCAAGCCGGTCATCAACGCTTCGGCCTGGAGCCTTTCTTCATCAGACAGATCAGCGCCGTCGAGAAGGTCCACATCATCACCCGGCTGTTGGTGCCGCATGCCTCACCTGACATTGCCCCTGACCAGCGACGGACCTGTAGTTGAAGTGCTGATCGGCGTAACTCCAAGCCAATCCCGTTCTCTGACAGTTGCCGGACAACCAGTTCCAGGACCCGTCACAGCGCGCGGTCTGATCGACACCGGCGCTAGCGTCACCTGCATCGACAGCCAGTTGGTCCGGACCCTGGGATTGCAGCCGAGCGGCTCCACTTTGCTCATGCTTCCCGTCCCGAGCGGCGGAGCGCAGCAGTACCAGGAATTTGAAATCAGCCTCATCCTGCTTCACGCTCGCCTTAACTATTCCATCGGGACGCTAACCGTGGTCGCCGCGCCCTTGACGGCCCAGGGAATCGAGGTACTCCTGGGTCGCGATGTCCTCAAGAGCTGCTTGCTCGTCTACGATGGGGAGGCAGCCAGCTTCACTCTGGCGTTTTGAAAGCGGCATGGAGCGTCCATCTCGCGTTGGCTCGCGGCGAAACGATCGGAATGATGAACCTACCCCTCTCGAAATACTGGCGTATTTTCCGCGTCTCGCTGATCGAGCGGATGGTCTATCGCGGCGACTTCCTGCTCGGTACGCTGTTCCGCTTCCTGCCGATGGTCACAACCATCCTGCTCTGGCATGCCATCTACGCCGGCTCCGGGAAAACCGAACTGGGCAGCACGGCCCAGTACAACCTCGATCAGATGGTTTCGTACCTGCTGCTGGTCCATATCAGCCGGATGTTCTCCAGCATGCCGGGGTTGGCCGGCGGCATCGCCCGCAGCATCCGCGACGGTTCGCTGAAGAAGTATCTGCTGCAACCCATCGACATGCTCGGCTACCTGCTGACCTACCGCCTGGCCCACAAGACGGCGTACATCGTCACGGCAGCGCTGCCCTACGGCATCCTCTTCTTCCTCTGCAGCGGTTACTTTCACCTCGGCCATCTCGATGCCGTCACGGTGCTGGCTTACATCGTTTCCTTGCTGCTGGCCTTCGTGCTCGGCTTCTACTTCGAGTCGTGCATCGGCTGTTTGGGCTTCTGGATTCTCGAAGTGACGTCGCTGCTCTACGTGGTCAACACGCTGAATTTCTTCGTTTCCGGCCACATGTTCCCGCTCGATTTGCTCTCGCCGTTCTGGGCGACGCTCTTGAAGTCACTGCCCTTCAGCTACCTGGCGTACTTTCCGGCGGCGGTCTTCCTGGGACAGGTGCGCGGCGAAGCGCTGATCTGGGGCTTGGCCGTCGAGGTGGCCTGGTGCGTGACCTTCTTCATCCTGTCGCGCACGCTGTACCGGATCGGCCTGCATCGCTACAGTGCCTTTGGAGGCTGAGCCGATGCTCGCGCTGATGCGTTATGTGCGCTTGATCCTCGCCCTGGCCCGCTACGGCCTGGCGCGCGAGCTGGCTTTTCGCGGCAACTTCCTGGCAAAAATCTTCGTGGAAGTCCTCTGGCTGTTCATCCTGCTGATCTTCTATCGCACCATCTTCACGCAAACCTCGGTGGTGGCCGACTGGAGCGAGTCCGAGTACTTGTTCTTCGTCGGCTGCTACTTCGCCCTCGAAGGACTGATCGAAACCCTCTTCCTGTCGAATTGCAGCGAGTTTTCCGAACTGGTCCGCAGCGGCGACCTCGACTTCTTCCTGATCCGGCCCATCGACGAACAGTTCCTCATCACCTGCCGGGCCATCGACTGGTCCACCGCGCCGAACGTCCTCATGGGCCTGGGGGTCATGGTCACGGCCCTGGTGCAGCTCGACCAGCCCATCGGCATCGTGCAAGTCGCGCTCTTCTTGTTGCTGTTCGTCAGCGGTCTGCTCCTGGCCTACAGCTTTCTGGTGATGCTGACCTCGACGGCGGTCTGGTTCGTGCGCAACCAGAGCCTGCTGGAAATGTGGTGGTTGTTCACCAGCCTGATGCGCTATCCCAAGGAAATCTTCACGGGACCGCTCGGCGGACCGATCTACTGGTTCTTCACCTTCCTGGTGCCGGTGATGCTGGTCATCAACGTGCCGGCGCGCACGATGGTCAAGGTCTTCGAGCCGTGGTTCGCTGTGTACATCGTGATGGCGACGGCCATCATGCTCTGGGTGAGCCGGCGGGTCTTTCGCTTCGCTCTCAACAGCTACCGGAGCGCGAGCAGCTGAACCTCCACCCCGTCCCGCTTCAGCGCCACTTCAGCACTTGCAGGATGTTCGAGGCATCGTCGGTCCAGAGCGGCGCGCCGGAAAGCTGTTGCAGCCGGTCCCAGCGCGGGTCGCCGATCAGGGAGCCGAGATCTTCCGGCCGGCGGGCCATCACCAGCCAGTGCGAGGACTGTTTGCCGGCCTCCACTTCCGCTTCCGAGATCTCCACCTCTTCCTGGGCGCAGCAAACCAGCGGCGGGCTCGTGCTGTTGGCCAGGTCGGCCAGCACCGGGCGCAGCCCCAGGTAGCGGTTGGAAATGTTGAAGATCAACACGCCGCCCGGCGCCAGCTTGGTCAGGTACAGGTCCAGGGCTTCGCGCGTCAGCAGGTGGGCGGGCACCGAATCGGAGCCGAAGGCATCCATCACCAGCAGGTCGTACGAGTGATCGGGCGCCTCGCGCAGCCGCAACCGGGCGTCGCCCAGCAGAATCCGAATGTTCTTGGTTGGACTGTCGGCCAAGAAGGTGAAAAAGCGCGGGTCGGCGGCGACGCGCTCCATGGCCGGATCGATCTCGTAGAAGGTCCATTCCTCGCCCGGCCGCGCGTAGCTGGCCTGGCTGCCGACGCCCAGGCCAAACACGCCCA
>JAGVLI010000254.1 GCA_020054355.1 Planctomycetales bacterium
CCATCGGGCCACCCTCGATGAAGCGCTGGCCCTGGGCATCATCGACGAAGGGTTTCTCGATCCGCTGCCAGCGGCGCAGCGCTCCGCCCTGATGGTCTTCTGCACGCCGGTCGATGCGATCGCGGAACAAGTGCTGGCGGTGGCGGACGTCTGTTCGCCCGGCACGCTGCTGACCGACGCCGGCAGCACCAAGGCGGCCATCGTCCGACAGATAGAGGGTCGCTTGCCAGCGAACGTAGCGTTCATCGGCAGCCATCCGCTGGCCGGCTCCGAGAAGCGTGGCCCGCGCTTCGCGGACGCCCACCTGTTCAGCAATCGCGTGACCGTGCTGACGCCGACACAGGCGACGGACCCCGCGGCCCTCGAACGCTTGCAAGACTTCTGGCAGGGGCTGGGCAGCCGGGTCCGAATCATGCCTGCGGAGGAACACGACCGCGCCCTGGCCCTGACCAGTCATCTGCCGCATTTGGTCGCTTCCGCGCTGTGCGGCGTGCTGCCGCCCGCACTGCGAGAGCTGGCTGCCACCGGCTTCCGCGATACCACCCGGATTGCCGCCGGCGATCCCTCGATCTGGACCGGCATCTTCGCGCAGAACCGGGACGGCCTGCTCGCCGCTCTGCCCCTGCTGGTCGAACAGCTGCAAGCCTTTCGGAATGCCCTGGTGGCCGACGACCGCGCTGCCGTGGATGCCCTGCTGACTCAAGCCAAGAGGACGAGAGATGCTCTGGGAAATTGAAATCCATGCCAAGGGCCAGGATGCCGAGCGCAAGCGGGTCTGCGCCGAGTTCGACCTGCTGACGCATTCCAAGAAGGGCACGTCGCTGATCCACAAGGCGACGCGCGGCTACCTGCTCGAAGGCCCCGCCTTGCAGCGCGAGCATATCGACCGGCTGATCCACGAACTATTGGTCGATCCGCTGGTCGAAACCAGCCTGGTGTCGCAACTGCCGGAACCGCGCGGCGGCTCGCACCACGGCACGGCCACGCTGCGCGCCCGCTTCGAGATGGCCACGGTGCTGCTCAAGCCCGGCGTCATGGACCCCGTGGCCCAGAGCGTGGTCGCTGCCGCCCAAAACTTGCAGGTGCCGCTGCAAGAGGTGCATACCTTTCGCCGCTACTTCATTCCGCCGTTCGCCCTGGAACAGACCGCGTATTTTCCCGGCGAAAAGGAAGACTCGCTCAAGGACCAGCTCTATCGCGTCCTGGGCAACGATGCCGTGGAACGCATCATCGAGGGAGCGCTGACGCCGAAAGACCTGACGGCTGCCACGCCGTACCAGTTCCAGCTCGTCACCGTGCCGTTGTGCAATCTTGGCGACGCAGCCCTCGAAGCCTTGAGCAAGACCGGGCAGCTATCGCTCAGCCTGGCGGAGATGAAAACCATCCAGGCCCACTACCGCACCCTGGGCCGGGAGCCAACGGACATCGAGCTGGAAACCCTGGCGCAAACCTGGTCGGAGCACTGTTCGCACAAGACCCTGAAAGGCGCGATCGATTTTCAGGGAAAGCGCATCGACAATCTCCTGAAGGAGACGATCTTCGGCGCCACCCAGGAGATTCGCAAGCGGCTGGGAGCGGATGACTGGTGCGTCAGCGTCTTCGAGGACAATGCCGGCGTGGTGAAATTCAACGACCGTTTCCATGCCTGCTTCAAGGTCGAGACGCACAACCACCCCTCGGCCATCGAACCCTATGGCGGCGCGAACACCGGGCTGGGCGGCGTCATCCGCGATCCGCTGGGCACCGGCCTCGGCGCCACGCCGATCTGCAATACCGACGTCTTCTGCTTCGCCCCGCCTGACACGTTGCCGCAGCACTTGCCGCCCGGCGTGCTGCATCCCGTGAAGATCATGAAAGGCGTCGTGGCGGGTGTGCGCGACTACGGCAACCGCATCGGCATCCCGACGGTCAATGGCGCGGTCTGCTTCGACGAACGCTATTTGGCCAACCCGCTGGTCTATTGCGGCACCGTCGGCTTGATTCCCGTGGACCGCGTCCACAAGGAACCGAGGCCGGGCGATCATATCGTGGCGCTGGGCGGCCGTACCGGACGCGACGGCATCCACGGCGCGACCTTTTCCTCCGTCCAACTGACGGCGGAATCCGACAAGGTCTCCGGCGGCGCGGTGCAGATTGGCAATGCCATCACCCAGAAAAAGCTGCTCGACGTGCTGCTGCAAGCCCGCGACCGGGGCCTCTATCGCGCCGTCACCGATTGCGGCGCGGGCGGCTTCAGCTCGGCCGTGGGCGAGATGGGCGCGGAGTTGGGCGCTGCGGTCCAGCTGGATCGTGCCCCGCTGAAATACCAGGGGCTGTCCTACACCGAAATCTGGATCAGCGAAGCGCAGGAACGCATGATCCTGGCGGTGGCGCCCGACCGGTGGGAAGAATTCCAGAAGCTCTGCGCCAGCGAGGACGTGGAAGCCACCATCATCGGTATGTTCGAGCAGACCGGCAAGTTGAAGTTGCTCTACCAGGGCCAGCAAGTCGGCGAACTGGACATGCACTTCCTGCACGACGGCCGGCCTGCC
>JAGVLI010000033.1 GCA_020054355.1 Planctomycetales bacterium
CGGGTGTGACGCTTTTGCGGAGACTGTGCGGGGCAGCAATTTCGCCGAACGCCGCCGGACAGGCAGGGAAACCGCCAGCGCGCTGGCGTGCCAAGCCCATCGCCGACCGTGCCACCTGTTCCGTCGGCGACTCTCCTGCCAGGATGGCTCCGGTTGGTTTCCGGAAAAGCCTGGCGTCCCGGCTCGGCTACCGATGCCCTGCCATCCCTTGCGCCGAATGTTTTGCTCTCAGCAGAATTGCAAACTATGTTATAGTCAGAGGGACGGCCCTCTCCCGACCGTCGCCGATAAGCCGTCGGCGACAGCCCGACTCGTGACCGCGGGCCTCCATGCCAGCCTTTTCGTTCCCGCGCCGCAACGCCGTGCCCCGCCCGACTTGGCGACCGGCTGGTACGCGAGCGTTCAGCCAGGAGAGCAATGGTTGGCGACCAACTCGCGCAGCCCAGAGCAAATATCATGAACCGTCCACAACGACCGGAAGAAATCGACAAGGCGGTGGCGACCAGCCGCGGTTCCGGGAGCGGTGTCCTGGCGATGCCCGAGATTCCCGGACTGCCGGCGTCAGGCAAGGCCTTCCTGGACAAGCTCATCAAGGTGCAGGTGGTCGAGAAAAGCGCCATCGGCCTTTTCCTGCGCAATTCCTCGGAACAGATCACGGAATTCAGCACGCCGGAAGCCATCGGCCAGGCGCTGCATCAGGCGGGCATCCTGACCGACTACCAACTCGACCGCGTGCTGAGCGGCAGCACCCACGGCATGATCCTGGGCAACTACCGCGTCATGGAACGGCTCGGCGCGGGCAGCATGGGTGTGGTCTTCCTGGGCGAGCACATGCTGCTGAAGCGGCGCGTGGCGATCAAGGTGCTGCCGGTGGACGACACCTTGCCGCCCGCCATCCTGGAACGCTTCTACGGCGAGATGCGCGTGCTCGCCGACTTGCATCATCCCAATATCGTCATGGCTTTCGACGCCGGCAAGCTGGCGGCCTCGCAGGCCAACAGCCCCGCGCTGCACTACCTGGTGATGGAACTGGTGGACGGCGGCGACATCGAGCAATACGTGATCGACCACAACATCCTGCCCATCCCCCAGGCCTGCGACATGATCCGCCAGGCGGCCTGCGGCTTGCAGGAAGCCCACGACCATCACCTGATCCATCGCGACATCAAGCCGTCCAACCTGCTGCTGAACAAGGACGGGCAGGTGAAGCTGGTGGATTTCGGCCTGGCCCGGCAGTTCCACAGCAACCTGACCGATCCCAGCTGCTTGCTGGGCAGCGTCGAGTTCATGGCGCCGGAACAGAGCATCGACCCATCAGCGGTCGATGGCAAGGCCGATATCTACGGGCTGGCGGCGACATTGTTCTGGATGCTCACCGGGCAGACGCCCTATCCGGAGGAGAAGAGCATCGCGCGGGCGCTGCGCCGCTTGCAGTGCGAGAAGCCGCGACGGCTGCGCGACCTGCGTCCGGAAATCGCGCCGGAACTGGATGTGCTCGTCGATCGCATGCTTTCCCGCGACCCGATGGCCCGGCCGGCGCAGCCCATCGCCGTCATGAACACCTTGAGCCGCTTCGCCGCCCCGGCCGCGCCGCCCTGGGAAATCTACCAGTTCGACGAGATCGATTCGGGCGAGATGACCACGTTCGATTCGCCGCCCGCCGCGCCGGACAACACCTGGCGCGTGCTGGTCGTGGACTCGGACGCCCAGGTCCGCAAGGCGATTCGCAAGTCGCTCGAAGACCAGAGCTGCATCGTGGCCGAGGCCGCCAACGGCGAAACCGCGCTGCAGCTGGCGCGCACCGAACCTTACGGGGTCATCCTGTTGCAGCTGGAGTTGCCGGACATCCACGGCTATGAAGTGTGCAGCCGGCTGCGGGTTACGCCGCCCCGGCCGCATCTGAAGATCGTGGTCACGGCGCGCTTGAGCGAGCGCTACGACTTGGCCGGCGCCATCGGCCACGGCGCCGACGACCTGGTCGGCAAGCCCGTGCATCAGCGCGAGATGGTCGCCAAGGTGCAGTACCTGCTGCGGCTGAAGGATGCCCAGGACCGCAGCGACCTGATGGCCCGCCACCTGCTGCTGGCCAATCGGCAGCTGGAAGACAGCTTGAAGTCGCGCGCCGTCGATGTGCGTCAGGCGCACGATGCGCTGCTGTATGCGATGGCCAAGCTGGGCGAGTCGCGCGACGGCGAGACGGCCGGGCACTTCCGCCGCTTGCAGCTTTATTGCCGGGCGCTGGGCGAGACACTGATGCAGGACCCGCTCTGGGCGGGCATGCTCAACGGCGCATTCCTGGAAAACCTGGAGCGCTGCGTACCCTTGCACGACATCGGCAAGCTGGCGCTGCCGGACTCCGTGCTGTCCAAGCCGGGACCACTCAGTCCCACCGAACGGACGTTGATGCAGACGCATCCGGTGCTGGGCGCGACCATCCTCGATTCGCTGGCGCAGCAGTACGGCGAATCGCTGGGCTTCCTGACGGCGGCCACGGTCATCGTCCGCCACCATCACGAGCGCTACGACGGCCAGGGCTATCCCGATGCGCTGTCCGGCGACGCGATTCCGCCC
>JAGVLI010000218.1 GCA_020054355.1 Planctomycetales bacterium
CGCTGTGCGGACCATGAATCGCGATTCATGGTCCGCACAGCGGACCCTATGGCTGTTTGACTTCCTTCACCACCAAGCGCTGCCCCGGCGCAACGTTGTCCCGCACGACGGGCTGCTTACTGCCTGGCCAGACGACCTCCACTCGATAGGAGGCGGCTGGTGTGCCCAGGCCGAAATGCACTTCCAGCGGCGAGCCACGACAATACCCCGAACCCGATTGAATCTCGCGGAACCCGACCAACTGCTTTTGACCATCGACCACACGAAAGACGGACACCTTCGCCCCGATGCCATCTCGGCTATGCTGGTCCCCTTCCACCCGGACCCGCAGCCAGCTCTTGTCGTTCGTGTCGTTGCGATAGACCACCGGCTGCGAGTAGAAATTGATGAGCAGCAGGTCGAGGTCGCCGTCGTTGTCGAAATCCACGGCCGGCACGCAAACGCAGTTGGCTTCGTGCTTCACGCCCCAGGCCTTGGCGACTTCCTGCCAGGTCTTGCCGTTGCCGCGCGTCCAGAGCGGATTGCCGCCCTTGCTCACGGCCCATTGGTTGCCGCTCTCCGCGTCCACCGCCACGTAGACGTCCGGCCAACCGTCGTGATCCAAGTCCTCGATGACGACATCGTGCCCCAGGGTCTTCAGGTCGAACAGCGGTTCCTTGACGGCGGTGAATTTTCCCTTGCCGTCGTTCGTGTACAGGATGTTCGGCTCGACGGTGTGCTTCATCTTCAGCAGCTGGTCCTCGGTGTAGTTGGCCCCGGACAGCCAGGAATCCGTGCTGACGTAGAGATCGAGCCGGCCGCGCTTGAAGACATCGGCGAAGACGCACGCCACCGAGGATGCCCGGCGCTCCAGCCCAGCGGTCGCGGTCACGTCCTTGAACTTGCCGCCGCCCAGGTTCTTGAAGAGCGCCGAGACTTGCGACTGATAGTTCGTGACGAAGAGATCGTCGAGGCCATCGCCGTCCACGTCGCCGAAGGCGCTGCCCAGGCTCATCCGGTCGGCCAGCTCCACGCCCGCATCCTTGGCGATATTGGTGAAGGTGCCATCCTGGTTATTGCGAAACAGGGAATTCGGCCCATTCGGGCAGGTCAGATACAAATCCGGCCAGCCGTCGCCATCGATGTCGCTCCAGCTGCACGAGCGCGCCGGCGACTTGACCAGCACGCCGGCCTTTTCACTGACGTCGGTGAAGGTGCCGTCGCCCTTGCCTTGATAGAGCCGGCTGGCTCCGCCCCGTACCGAGGTCAAGTACACGTCGAGTTTGCCGTCGCGGTTGAAATCGGCCACTGCCGCCCCCGTGCCGTCGCCCGCGAAGTTCTCCAGGCCGGAACCCTGGGTGGCATCTTGAAAGCGCAGCTTGCCGAGGTTCTTGAAGTAGTAAATGTGCGGCTTGCCGAAGGTCGGCACGATCACATCCGGCAGCCCGTCGCCGTCGAAATCCTCGACCGTCACGGCATGCGGATTCGTACCGCCGACGCCGGTCTTCTCGGCGATCTTCAGACCGCTTTCGCCGCTGACATCGGTGAAGCGCGGCTTGGCCTGCTGGCCGCGCACGGCGAACACCGCGATCAGGACCACGGCCAGAATGCTGAACGCACGCACGATTGTTTCCTTTCCGCTTACCCGCTATCCCGTAGGGTCCGCTGTGCGGACCACGGAACGACTGGAATCATCGTGGCTCATGGTCCGCACAGCGGACCCTACTTCTCCGGCTTGCGGCTGTCCAGCAGCGGGATCGTCTTGGCATCGCCGTGCAACAGGGCGGAGCCGCCGGTCTGGACATTCCGGCCGATCAGGTCGATCAACTCGATTTCATAGCCGAATGGCGTGTCCTTGGCCGTGCGGATGCGGCCCTGAAACATCAGGGAGGGGTTGTCCTTGTGCTTGTCGATGATCTCCTTCGACTTCTTGTCGAACGGCGCGGACTGGCCACGCGCGAAGCCGTAAATGTTGTAAGGCGTCGGTTTGTCGGCATACCAGCGGTGCATGGTCCGGTCGGCCTTCTCGCCCCAGGGATGGAACCAGTTGTTGACATACCATTCCTTCCACTCGCCCGGCTTGGTTTCGACGAAGACGATCAGCGCCGTGGCCAGGTTGGCTTCGTTGAGCTTGAAATCGTGGAAGTCCGCCGGGATGCGGTCCACCGCCTTGACGCCGACCACCTTGACGCGCTGCTTGGCCGCCCAGTCCACTTTCAGATCGGTGTAGGTGGTGCCCATGCGCCAGGTGTAAGCGGGCGTCGGTTCCCGCGAGATGATCCGCCAGTTCTTGCCGCCGTCCTCCTTGAGGATGAAGGAAAAATCCTCGCGCCAGTAGTAGGTCCGCCAGTCGCGCTTGTGCCAGTAGTCGGTGGCCTGGCCGACCAGCTCGACCGCCTCCCAGTCGCGCTTCTGCGGCTCGGCGGCGGGGACGGCGAACGACGGGAACATCAGCATACCAAGCGCGACGGCTTGCATTAGTCGCATGGGATGGCTCCAATCCGGGGAAGGAGGCAGGCGGGGGACTGGAAATGTTACCATCGCGCTGGGGGCAAGTCACGGAAGAATCGCGCAGCGCGGCGCGGAGGGGTTGCACCCTTTCCCCGGCTTGCTCTCCTGGGTAAACTCTGCGACGATGGATTTCAACGGTGCGGACTCAGGCTGGCGATGAGCGAGGAACACCACAAGAACGCTCGTCCGTCTTCTCGCGAGAAGCACGAGGAGGGACAGGCGCGTAAGCGCAGGGACGCCGGCAAGGAGAAAGGAGACCGGCGGCGCAAGAGGCAGCAGCGCAAGCGTCGCCGTCCGCGACAGGACTGAGCCCCGGTTGGTTGCGCGCTTTTCATGGCGAGCGTCGGGGCGTCAGCCCGACGTGTCCAGCCAGCGGCACGAGCACGTCGGGCTGACGCCCCGACGCTCGCCGAAAGTGCAGCAGAACTGTGTCCGCGTGCTTAGTGCTGCTTCCAGGCACTGTTGGCCCGTGGGTCACGATTCCAATCGTGACAAGCTCCACGGCTGTCACGATTGGAATCGTGACCCACGGGCCAGAGGTCTCTTGATTTGGCATCAGGGAGATGGAGGCGATGGCCAGGCAAAAACCGGGTGGCAAGATTGAAGCCCTCTTCCGTCGTGAGGAATGGGCGAAGGCGCGCGCGCTCCTCGAACGGGAGCGCGCGCACGACCCGGCCAACCACTGGCTGCTCACGCAACTGGGTGTGACCTTTTACGAGCAACGACAGTACGACGACGCGCTGCGGATGTTCCTGGCTTCACGCAAGATCGTGGCCGATTGCCCGCTGACGCTCTGGAACCTGGCCGGCACCCTCGACGCCCTTGGGCTGCATGCCCGTGCCCTGCGGATTTACACCCGGCTGCTCCAGAGCAACCAATCGTCCGACGACGACCCTTGCTGGGAGAGCAAGGAATGGACGGACGCCTTGAAAGCCGACTGCGTCTACCGCCTGGGCGTCTCCTTCCAGCACCTGGGCAAAAAACACAAAGCCGAGCACTGCTACCGCGAGTACCTGAGCTTGCTATCCATGGAAATCGGCGGCTCGTATTCGATGGCGGATGTGCAGCGGCGGATGCGGGAACTGCACGGCACGGAAAAAAATGGCGGAGTGGACCGCGAACTCCGGAAAGCCATCGCATCGACGCTCCAGGTTTCTGGGATTGCGGTCCCACGAATTACCCGTCGGGCGGCAAGCAAGCAATAATGTGGTTCTATTCCGTTTCCACACCCTGCGCGAGAGAAGCACCATGAAGACGATGCGTGGTTTTTGCCTGTTCGCAGCACTCTGCGGCCTGACGCTGCCGGCCCTCGGCATTGCCGAGGATAAGAAGGAGCCTGGACCGCAGATTGTCGCGAAAATCTTGAAGGCGGACTACGAGGAGCAGGAAACCGCTCCGCCGAATCTGGTGGTGCGGGCCGTCGGGCAGGTATCCTCCGGCGGCTACGCGAAGCCCACCTTGCTGCGGGCCATCTACGCGACCCCGCCCGCGGACGGCGTCCAGGATTATTTCCTCGTCGCCATCCCGCCGTCCGGCCCCGCGATCCAGGTCATCTCCGAAGTGAAAGCCAGCGACACCTGGAAAGGCTTTCGCAAGGAAGCGCCGTGGATCAAGGGCATCCGCGTCCACGGCGTCGGCGAAGGGATCGTCGTGAAGATGTTTGGGAAGTAGCACCGCAGTGCTTTTGGCGAGCGTCGAGGCGTCAGCCCGACGTGTTCGCGCC
>JAGVLI010000560.1 GCA_020054355.1 Planctomycetales bacterium
CCCCCGCCGCCGATCCAGTTCAACGCCCTGCCGCCGGGCCTGGGCGGCCTGCAAGCCAATGCCTTCAACCAGTTCCCAGTGTTCGTGGTCGGTCAGCCGTTGCCGCCGCCTCCACAGCCGATGCCCGTGGTGGTGATCGAACCGATCCGGCAGCGCTTCGTTCATATCTCTCTGGAACTGGGCGACAACCTGTTCCGCCGCGGCCGCTATCGGGAAGCCCATCGGCACTTCGAGTTCGCCCTGAACCTGGCGCCCGGTGAGTTCGACATCCGTCTGCGCATCGACCGCGTCCGGCCGTTCTTGCCGCCGCCCGTCGTGATCGCGCCGGTGGTGCCCGTCTTTCCGGTACTGCCCCCGCCCGTGTTCATCAAGCCGCGCGTGGCGGTCTTCAATTTCGCCATGTTCACCGACCCGCGCTTGCTGCCGGCCGGTTTCACCGACTGGGTGTCCGCGTACTACGCCCAGCAGTTCGCCCCCTGGTACGACGTGATCGATCGCGGCGAGCTGTTCTGGCACATGGGCCGGCTCGGTCTGACGGTCAACGACGTGCTCACTAACTACCAGGCCCGTCGCTGGCTGGCCCAGGCGCTCGACGTGCGCTTCTTCATCTTCGGCACCATCCAGCAGACGGCGAGCTTCGATGTGAGTTCGCATATCGTGGACGCCGAAACCGGGCAACGCACCGGCACCGCCAAGATGCACGTCCAGGACCACAATGAAATGAAGCTGCGCATGGCCGAGTTGGTCCAGCAGTTGCGCGGCGATCCGAACCAGAGCGCGACGCTGGTCCAGAACGCCCAGACCAACGAACGGCAGCTGAACGACATTCGCCGGCTGCTGCGCGAAGGCAAGGCGGGCGAGGCGTTGCAGCTCGGCCGCACGGGCCTGCGAACCCGACCGAACGACGTGGCCCTGCGCACGCTGGTGCTGCAAGCCGAGAAGCAGGCCAAGCAGCAAACCGCCGCCGAACAGGCCAAGCAGCAGGCCGCCAAGGGTCAGGCCGAGCTAGCCGCCGCCAAGAAGAAGCAGGATGAGCTAGCCCTCGCTGCCGAGTTGGCGCGACTGAAGGCCGAGGAGGCAGCCCGGAATCGCACCGATGCCGGCAAGCTGGCCGAGGAAACCAAGCGCGACAAGGCCCAGGCGCAGCTGCTGGCCCAGGCCGATAGCGCCCTGAAAAAGAAGGACTTTGGCCAAGCCATCAGTCTGCTGCAAAGCGCCGTGGCCCTGAAGCCGACCGACGAAAACCGCAGGCAACTGGCCCAGGCGAGGGCTTTGCAGGACGGTGCCGAAAAACTGCGGCTCGCGGAAGACAAGAAGCTGCGCGACGCCGAGAAGAAGAAACTGGAGGACGCGGAGCTGGCCAAGGTCCGCGCCCAGCTGGAGGAGCAGAAGAAGGCGGAGCTGGCTGCTGAAGCCAAGCGGCGCAAGGAGCAGGAAGCCCGCGATGAAGCCGCCCAGGCCAAGCTGCTCGAAAACGCCCAGGACATGATCAAGCAGGAGAAATTCGATTCGGCCATCCAGATGCTGTCCGCCGCCAAGCAGCTGAAGGCGTCGCCGGAGATCGAGAAGTTGCTCAAGGAAGCCCGCGACCAGCAAGCCCGCCTGCTGGCCGCCAAGAAGGGCGCTGCGGAAAAGGCCAAGCTGGATGCGCAGCTCGCGGAGGAAAAAGCCAATCGCGAAAAAGCCGAACTGGAGTCCAAGAAGAAGCAGGAGCAGTTCAACCAGCTGGTGAAGGACGGCCAGAAGGCCCTGCAGGACAAGCAATTCGATGACGCCGCCGCCCGCTTCCAGGAAGCCGGCAAGCTGTTCAAAACGGATGTCGTGCTGAACGGCCAGCGCGCCGCCCAGCAGGGGTTGGCGCAGGAGAAGGCCCGCGCCGATGCCGAGAAAAAGAAGAAAGACGAGGAAGCGCAGCGCAGCGCCCGCATCAAGCAACTCTTAACCGAAGGGCAAGCGGCGCTGGCCGGCAAGAATTTTGACAAGGCCATCAAGACTTTACAGGAAGCAAAGAAACTCGAACCGACCAACGTCGAGGTGCTGACGGCGCTGGACAAGGCGGAGGATGCCCGCGACGACGCAGCCGCCGAGGCAGCCCGTATCAAGGCCGACCAGAATAAGCTGGCTCTCATCAAGAAGTTGCTGGGCGACGGCCAGGCCAAGCTGAAGGCCAAGAACCTGCCGGCCGCCGAAAGCGCGGCCCGCGAAGTGCTGAAGCTGAAGCCGGGCGATAGCGAGGCACTGGCGCTGCTCAAGGAAGTAGACCAGGCGCGGGGCTCGGCCGACAACGCCAAGCTCGAAAAAGACAAGCTCGCCAAGGTCCAAAAGCTGGTGGACGACGGCGAGGCCAAGCTGAAGGCCAAGGACTTCACCGCAGCGCTGGTGTCGGTCAACGAGGCGCTGAAGTTGAAGCCGGGCGACGCCGAGGCGACGGCGCTGCTCAAGAGCATCGAGAAAGCGAAAGCCGCCGCCGATCTTGAGGCCAAGACCAAGGACGACAACAAGAAGAATGCCGCCGAATATCAGCGTCTGGTGCTCGAAGCCCGCCAATTGCTGGCCGCGAAGAAATTCGACGATGCCATCAAGACCTTGCAGAAGGCGCAGGTGCTTGTCCCCGCCGACCCGATCGCACTCGCCTTGCTGAAGGATGCCGAGAAGGCCCGCAAGGACCAGCTGGACCTGGCGGGCAGGGACGCGGAGGTAGACAAGCTCATCAAGCAGGGTCGCACCGCGCTGGCAGGCAAGGACCTGGTCGCGGCGGGAAAGGCATTCGACGCGGCCGCGAAGCTGTCGCCGAAGGACCCGGACGTGCTGCGCGCCTTGCAGGACTTGCAGAAGGCCCGGGACGCGGCGAAGGCGGACCTCGAAGCCGCGAAGAAAAAGGAAGCCCAGCACGATGCCTTGCTCGCCAAGGCCCGGCAAGCACTCACCTTGAAACGGCCGGACGATGCGCTCGCCCTGCTCGCCGAAGCGGACAAGCTGATTCCGGGCGACAAGGACGCCGCCACGCTCCGCCTGCAAGCCGAGAAAGCGAAGACCGACCTGGTTGGCGACAAGAAGAAGCAGGAACAACAGGACGCCTTGCTGGCCAAGGCCCGGCAAGCGCTGACCTTGAAGCGTTTCGACGATGCCCTGGCACTGCTGGCCGAAGCGGACAAGCTGGTGCCCGGCGACAAGGAATCGGCCATGCTCCGCCTGCAAGCCGAAAAGCTGCGCAAGGAAGCCGCGGATGCCGCCGCCAAGCTGAAGCTGGACGAGCAGAGGAAGCAAGCGGAATTCAAGCAACTGATGATCGCCGGGCAGAAGGCGATGACCGCCAAGCGCTTCGACGAAGCGATCAAGTCGTTCGCCGACGCGGCCAAGGTGATCCCGAACGAACCGACGGCCATGCGTGCCTTGGCCGATGCCCAGAAAGCGCTGGAAGCGTCCAAGATTCCGCCCAAGCCAAATCCGCAGGCGGAGGCGGCCAAGCTGCTGCAATCGGCGGCGGCCTTCGAGCAGCAGCAGAACTGGGACGCCGCCGCCAAGACCTACCGCGACGTGCTGAAGCTGGTGCCCAACGATCCCAAGGCGACCGCCGGCCTGCGCAACGCCCAATTCCAGGACCACCTCGCGGAAGGCAACAAGCTGCTGAACGGCAAGAAGTTCCCCGCCGCCGCCAAGGAATTCGAGGCAGCGCTGCAACTGATGCCCAACAATCCGCAAGCCGCCGAAGGACTGAAGAAGGCCAAGGCGGGGAAGTAGCGAAGGGTAAATCGTAGGGTCCGCTGTGCGGACCATGAATCGCGATTCATGGTCCGCACAGCG
>JAGVLI010000807.1 GCA_020054355.1 Planctomycetales bacterium
GGCGGTGGAGGATGCGGACGTGGCGGCTGCCCTGCGCTTCATTCGCGAGCGCGCCGCCGACGGCCTGCGGGTCGAGGACGTGTTGCGGCATGTCGCCGTTTCGTCCAGCGTGCTGGAGCGCAAGTTCCGGCATTTCCTGGGACGCACGCCGAAAGCCGAGTTGCTCCGCGTGCAGATGGCGCGGGCCAAGGAACTGCTGGCGGAAACCGACCTGCCCTTGAAGGAACTGGCGCAGCGCTGCGGCTTCGCCAGCGAAAAATACTTCAGCGACGCCTTCTGCCGGGTGACCGGCATCCGCCCCGGCGTCTACCGCCGCCAGCATCGCAGCACCGGCTATTGACAGGGTCTTCGTTCGCATGAAGGTTCTTCGACTAAACCGAAGACAGGTGGCGGTCGGCAACTTCCGGTCGAGCGGCGCGGGCCTGGTGCAAGTCCAATGACCCTACCGTCCGTGGGTTAGGATTCCGATCCTGACAACCAGCACGGTCTGTCAGGATCGGAATCCTAACCCACGGACGGCAGTTCCTGGTTGGTCCACCAGGGTAGCAGTCGGCCGGCGTGTCCGCCAACGTCCAATCCCCTGAATCCAACCGCAATTTCGCGCTGGTGTGACGCGGAATCGGTCCCCGGTGTTACAATCCGTAGCTTCCGCACGGACCACAAGGTTTACCGCGAGACACCCTCCATGAAACCGGCTGCCGTGTTCGCCCTGGTCTTCGTATGCGCATCCGTCCTGATCTGGGCCGCGGACCCGCCGGCCAAACCGGGCATCCGCCTGGCGGACGGCAAGTTCGGCAAGGCGCTGGATGCCCGCTCCGCGCCGGCTATCCTCGAAGGCAGTCCTCGCTTCGGGCAAGCACCGCTCACGGTCGAATGCTGGGCGAAACTGCACGGCAAGGCGAAAGCGAACGTCCTGCTCGCGAACGACTCGCCCGCCTCCTCGTCGCACTGGCAACTCTACACGGCAGCCGAGAGCGGCGAATTGCGGGCGAGCTTCGCTGCTTCGCAACCCGGCGAAATCCAGTCGAAGACCAACATCTGCGACGGCGAATGGCACTTCCTGGCCCTGGTCCACGACGGCAAGACCGTCAAGCTGTTCGTCGATGCCAAGCTGGCAGCGGAAACGACGGTCGAGAAGAAAGCCGCCAGCCGGCCGAAGGTCGGCGAACTGACCGTGGGTGGGTTGCGCGACGGCAAGGAACCGCTCGGCTGCGATGGGCTGATCGACGAAGTGCGCTTGTCCGGCTCCGCGCGGGACATCAAGGAGATACCGAAGGCAGCCCTGCTGCACGACCCGTACACTATCGTCCTCTGGCACTTCGACAAGCCGGAGGATTTTCAGGTCGATCCGGCCTGGACGCCGAGGCCGCTGAGCGGCAACGTGCCTGCGTGGGAAAAAGCCACCGACAGGGACTGGATCGACGGCCGATTTCGCGAGATGGACACCGGGCCGTTCCTCAACGCGACCTTCGAGCATGCCACCTGGCAGGGCAGCCAGCGGGTGATGAAGGGCACTGCGATCAAGCTGGGCGATAACGGCGAGGCCGCCATGCTCTTCGACCGCAACCAGCTGAGAATGGCGGCGGGTTGGACGGGCGGCTTCCTGGAGCACGGCAATCGGCGCTTCGCCCTGCTGAACACGCCGAAGCCGGCGGGCCAAGTGAAGTTCGCCAGCGCCAACGGCCCTGGCTGGACCGATGCGAAGGGCGAGTGGAGCAAGCTGCCGTCGCTGACGACGGCGCTGCCAAGCGAATGGGGACGATTCCGCGGACTGTCCGTGATTGGCAACCGGGTCAGCTTAAGCTACACGATCGGCGACCGCACCGTCACTGAGCAGCCCTGGATCGAGACGGCTGATCGCATCACTGCCTTTTGCCGAACGTTCTTGCTGGCCCCTGGCCAGCCGTTGCGCCAACTCGTTTGCGACCTGCCTGGCGTCGGCAAAACGGTCACGATGGACGGCGTCACCTGCGTCACGGCCGAACGCGAGAAGGAAACCACTGCCATTGCGGTGGTGGGGGATGAAAAGTCAGCCAGATTGGAAATCGCGGGCCAAACGCGCGTGGAACTCGCGCTGCTCGACAAGGGCAATTGCTACGTCAAGCTGCTGATCTGGCACGGCCCGACTGCCGACCTGGGCAAGTTCATCGCGCTGGCCAAGGCCAGCCCGCCTGGAAAACTAGTTCCGGGCAAGCCGCCGGCCAAGCCGGAGAAAGAACTGATTACCAAGGGGGTGCCCGGTTCCGAGGACGGTCCCTTCGCCGTGGATACCTTCACGCTGCCCTACGAGAATCCCCATAAATCGCTGATGTTCGTCAGTGGTATCGATTTCTTGCCGAGCGGCGAAGTCGTTGTCTGCACGGCCCACGGCGATGTGTGGATCGCGAAGCCCCTAGATGACCGCCTGGAAAAGATCGCCTGGCGGCGCTTCGCGTCCGGCCTCTATCAGCCGCTGGGATTGAAAGTGGTGGACGGCAAGATCATGGTGCTCGAGCGCGGCCAACTCACCATGTTGGGCGACCCTGACGGCGACGGGCGGCAGGACATCTATGCGAATGTTTGCGGCGATTGGGACACCGGCGGCGGCGAACACTCCTTCGATACTTGCCTGGAAATGGACCGGGATCACAACATCTTTTTCTTCAAGACGGGCGACACGCACACGCCCACCGGCGGCTGCCTGATGCGGATTCCGTTGCCCAAGGACGGCAAGCTCTTCAAGAGCGAGGTCTTCGCCACCGGCTTTCGGCATCCCATCGGCCTGGGCATGTCGCCCGACGGCATCGTCAGCGGCGCGGATCAGGAAGGCAACTGGATGCCCGCCACGCGCCTCGACCTCTACCAGAAGGGCGGCTTCTACGGCGACATGCGCGCCCACCACCGGGCGACCCCGCCGAAAATTTACGATCCGCCGCTCTGCTGGCTGCCGCGCGAGCTGGACAATTCGGCGGGCGGCCAGGTCTGGGTGCCGAAGGGCCAGTGGGGACCGCTGGGCGGCAAGATGCTGCACCTGTCCTATGGCCGCTGTCGGGTGATGCAGGTCTTGCAGCAGGAAATCGATGGGCAATTCCAGGGCGGCACGGTCAATCTCGGTTTGAACTTCCTGTCCGGCGTGTGTCGCGGGCGCTTCAACCCCAAGGATGGGCATCTCTACCTGGCGGGACTCAAGGGCTGGCAGACCGCGTCGGTCGAGGATGGCTGCGTGCAGCGGGTGCGCTACACCGGCAAGAAGATGTATCTGCCGACCGACTTGGCCATCCATGCCGATGGCATCCGGCTGGCATTCAGTCAGCCGCTGGACAAGGCCAGCGCGGAGGATGTGAAGCGCTATCGCATCGAGCAGTGGAACTACCGCTGGAGCGCCGACTACGGCTCCAAACGCTGGTCGGCGGCCGAGCCGAGCAAGCTCGGCCAGGATGCGGTGCCGGTGCAGTCCGCGCAGTTGCTGCCGGACGGCAAGAGCGTGCTGCTGCGCGTCAAGGGCTTGCAGCCGGTGATGCAGATGCAGATTCACTTCGACCTGACGGCGGCCGATGGACAGCCGCTGGCGGGGGATGTCTTCAATACCATCCACCGGACGGGGAAGCCGTTTCAGCCTTGAAGTGCGAAGCCGCAAGGGGCGGAGCGGCGGCGGGAGCGCTGAATCCCTTGGCAAGAGTACCTCGTCTGAAGTAACATAGGGGGGGCGAAAGGACATCCCACCACCATTTTCCCAGCGGGAGAAACGGTTATGGATACGGTACCATTCTGGGCGCTCCGCAAACTGGCGGCGACGGCCCTGGTTGTGTGCCTGGCATTCTCGGCATGCCTGAGCTGGGCCGCCGATGACGACGAAGCTCTGCGCAAGCAGGCGCTGGCGCTGAACGACCTCACCGGCAACGATGCGCTCGAAAAGGCCATCACCGAACTGCTCAAGAACAAGGAAAAGACCAAGAAGCTGCTGACCACGGCCGACCGCATGGCGCGCGGCAAGGAACAGCTGCTCAACTACAACGCCGCCTTCGTCCTGGCGCGGACCGCCCAGGAACTGAAAGACCTGGAAATCGCCGAATCGCTCTACACGGTCTGCGTCAAGAACGCCACCAAGCTGCAGAGCGGCCAGAAGCTGGCGCAATCCTTCGGCGGCTTGATCGACACTTTCTACGAGAACAAGCGCTTCGACAAGGTCGTGAAGTTCTGCCGGGAGTTCCTCGAAATCGACGGCGACGACACCGTCAAGAACCTGCGGCCCGTGGTCATGGAACGCATGATCCAGGCCATGGCCCGCCAGGGCAAGATCGACGACGCCCTCAAGCTCACCGACAACCTGATCGCCCTGGAAAAGAAGGACGCCGGCTGGTGGTCGTTGCAGCTGAAAGCCTGGGTGCTGCGCGAAGGCACCCGCCTCGACGAGTCCGCCAAGGTCTACGAACTGATCCTCGAACGGCTCGACAAGGATGAATCCCTGAAGGCCGAACAGAAGGACCGCTACGTGGACCGCAACCGCTACTTGCTCAGCGGCGTCTACGTCGATCTCAAGAAGATCGACAAGGCGGCGGAACACCTGCAGGCGCTGCTCAAGAAGAAGCCCGACGACCCGACCTACAACAACGACCTCGGCTACATCTGGGCCGACCACGACATGAACCTCGACGAGGCCGAGAAGCTGATCCGCAAGGCCATCGACGAGGACCGCAAGCAGCGCAAGGCCATTCCCGACCTGCCGGCCGAGGAGGACAAGGACAATGCCGCCTACCTCGACAGCCTGGGCTGGGTGCTGTTCAAGCAGAAGAAGTACGACGAGGCCAAGAAGTTCCTGCTGCAAGCGGTGGAAGACAAGGACGGCCAGCACATCGAAATTTTCGACCACCTGGCCGACGTTCACATGGCGCTGAAGGAGAAGGACAAGGCCGTCGCCGTCTGGAAGAAGGCGGTCGAATCCGCCGGGATGAGCAAGCGCGAACAGGATCGCAAGGCAGTCGTCGAGAAGAAGCTGAAAGATGCGGAGAAGTAGCCGCTGCTCGGGTCTGTCCGGTGTATCGACTATCCCGCTGCAACGGGCGCGTTCGGTACCACGAGGCACCCAGAATGACTGAATTAGCTGACAGCGATCAGCTCATAGCTGTCAGCTAATTCAGGAAATGGATGCGCCGGACAGATCGTGGAGCAACCCGAAGCCCGCCGCGCGAGCAAGGGACATTCCTTGCTCGCGCGGCGGGCTTCA
>JAGVLI010000606.1 GCA_020054355.1 Planctomycetales bacterium
CGCGACCTGGCCGCCAAACGGGCCGACTACTTCACCGCCGGCACCCAGGTCGTCTGGGACGTGGACCCGGAGAACGAGTTTGTCGCGGTCTACCGATCGTCCGACCCGGCCAACCCGACGGTCTACCGGCGCGGCGAGGTGGCCGAGGCCGAGCCGGCCGTGCCGGGGTGGCGGATGCCGGTGGATGAAGTGTTCGCCTAGCTCCGCAATCGATTCGCCTGGCGTGGTGAAGGTGCTGATCGAACTGGAAGGCACGGCGGGCAACATTGGATCGAGTTATCGGATGAAATCCGGAGTCCGCCGATGAATCCGCTCCCCTGGAACATTCATCGTGAAGGACGTCGCTGGACCAGGGAAGAAGCGGAATGCCGGCTGTATCAGGCACCCGAGAAAATCGAGTTTGTCGGCGGCATTTTCAGCAGTGAGCGCGAACGCTTGACGGTCCTGGCCATGATTCTTGAGACCATGGGAATCGACAAGGTCGTTGAATTCGGCAAGCTCGAAGACTGGAAGGCGGCTGTCGCGGACCGGGAGCGGAAGGAGATGGGATCGTGAACGAAACTCGTGCGCTGCCCTCGAACGACTCCTTCCCAGCGAAGTTGAGATCGGGTGTGGTCGCAGCGGTTGGTCCTGAACCCTGGCCGCGCAGGAAACCTGCTCAATCCGCGCACAGAAAAAGAAGGGCGGATCGGAGCAACCTCCGAGAATTCACCGTGGCCTTGGGCATGTACTTCGTTGGTGCATGCTTGTTGACCACGTTCTTGCTCTATCAGCGGCACGCCCAAGCCCTGGCGGATGACAATGGCATCGTCGAGGCTATTCTTCGCCATGAAGTGGCAGCGTTCAAGGAATGTCATGCCGATGTTCCAAAGCGAAGCGTCGCCTTCGTGGCATCGTTCGACCACAACAGACAGGGCTTACAAAATTCAAAGGATGTGATTGCTCGGTTGGGCGACGACCAGCATCTGGTCTGGCTGAATCAGAACACCCGGCCGCCGGATGCGCCGGTGCTGAGGATCGGTCGCCCTGACCGGATCAGCGATTGGGAAGTCGATGTGCAGGGACTGTACGAAGGCCCGTGCTCAGTTGTCAAGAGGTGGCGTCTGCTCAAGCAGAACGATCAGTGGCTTGTCGTGAAGTAAAACACCGGCGGCGCGCGCTCACCGCTGGCTCGCGGCTAAACTTCTCACCGATGGGAGTTGACCATGTTCAGCATTCCGCAACGAACGTCCCGCCTGTGCGACGGCAGCCTGACGCGCCGCGACTGGCTGCAAATCGGCGGCTGCGGCTTGCTCGGCCTGAGCTTGCCGAACTTGCTCCGCAACGAAGCCCGCGCCAATCCCGCCGCGACCACCGGCGGCAAGGGCTGGGGCAAGGCCAAGCAGGTGATCTTCATCTTCCTGCAAGGCGGCCCGCCGCACCTCGACCTCTGGGACCCCAAGCCGGAAGCCCCGGAGAACATCCGCGGGCCGTTCAAGAAGATTCAGACGAACGTGGCCGGCATCGAGTTGAGCGAGACGCAGCCCAAGCTGTCGAAGTGCGCTGACAAGTACACGCTGATCCGTTCGGTCAGCTATTCGCCCAAGGGCCTGTTCAACCACACCGCCGCCCACTACCAGATGCTGACCGGTTATACGCCGGACCGCGTCTCGCCGTCGGGCCAGCTGGAGCCGCCGTCGCCCAAGGACTATCCGAACATCGCTTCCAACGTCGTCCGCCTCAAGCCGCCGGAACAGCCGATGCTGCCCTGCGTCATGCTGCCCCGGCCGATGCAGGAAAGCGGCGTGGTCAACAAGGCCGGCAACGCCGGCTTCCTGGGCCGCGCGTTCGATCCCTACTACCTGTTCCAGGACCCCAACGGCGCGATCCGCACCGATGACCTGTCGCTGCAAGCCGGCCTGACGCCGGAGCGCTTCAAGAACCGCGCCGAGCTGCGCGACCTGGTGAAGCAGAGCATGGAATCGATCGACAAGCAGGTGGCCGGCTGGGCGCTGGACGAATACTACCAGAAGGCGTTCAACCTGATCCTGTCGGGCCGGGCCAAGAAGGCATTCGACTTGAACGAGGAACCGGCCAACCTGCGCGACAAGTACGGCCGGCACACCTTCGGCCAGAGCCTGCTGCTGGCCCGCCGGCTGATCGAATCCGGCAGCCGGTTCGTGCAGGTCAACTGGCCCGCCGTGGCCAACGGCGACCCGAACAACGACGCCTGGGATTGCCATGCCGGCATCCTGAAACCCGTGCGCGACCTGCACGGCCCGAAGCTGGACAGCGGCCTCAGCTCGCTGATCGAGGACCTGCACGAGCGCGGCATGCTCAAGGACACGCTGGTGGTGGCCATCGGCGAGTTCGGCCGCTCGCCGCGCATGGGCGTCAGCACCTCCGGCAACGGCAACGCCCCGGACGGCCGCGATCACTGGCCCTATTGCTACTCGGCGATCGTCACCGGCGGCGGCATCCCCGGCGGCAAGCTTTACGGCAAGTCCGACGGCCATGCGTCCGCCCCGACCGACAGCCCGGTGCATCCGATCGAGTTGCTCGCGACCATCTACCACAGCCTGGGCATCGACCCGGCCACGGAAGTAATGAACGACCTCAACCAGCCGCGCCCGCTGGTCGATGCCAAGCCGGTGCTGGGGTTGTTCAGCTGACAATCGCCTGGCATACTGAAGTAAGGGAAGCACCGCCGGGAAGAATCCCGGCGGCGCTTCCCGCCGGTTTCCAGTCAATCGTGCAGAGTAGAACAATGAGCGTGGAAGAAATTACCATTCGAGTAGACCCGGACGCCGCCAGGGCTTATCGGGAAGTTTCCGAGGAGGAGCGGCGCAGACTGGATTGGTTGCTCAACCTCCGTCTCCGCGAGGCGATGCAGCCGGGACGCCCGCTTGCCGAGGTGATGCGGGACATCAGCCGCAAGGCCCAGGAGCGCGGCCTTACCCCGGAAATCTTGCGGACCATTCTCGATGAGCGGTAAACGACGCTACGTTCTTGACGCGAGCGTGATTGTCAGCGCGCTGCTCTTCGAACAGTCGATTCCCGGCCAGGCTTTCCAGACCGCGCATTGCCAGGGTGAGATTCTGCTTTCCAACGATGTGATTGCCGAGCTTGCTTCGGTGTTGACGCGAAAAAAATTCGACCGCTACCTCACCCAGGACGAACGCGAAGAGTTTCTTCAGACCTTGGTGCGCGAGTCGACCATACTGGAAATCACGGAACCAGTGCAGGCCTGTCGCGATCCGAAAGACGACAAGTATCTGGCCCTTGCCGTGAATGGCCAAGCTGCCTGCTTGATTACGGGGGATCGGGATTTACTGACTCTGGTTTCATACCGGGGAATCCCGATCCTGACGCCGGGGCAGTTCGTTGGCGAGCCGCCCACTCAGCCTGTTGCTGCCACTATCGACCAATGACCCTAGTGCCGCTGCGTTGCCTGTTGCTTCCAGAGTGACGACCGAATTGAAAAGGATGCAAACGCAATGAGCAAAGCCGTCGAGAGGTTGAAGAACGAACTCGCCGGTCTATCCATTGAAGATCGTGCCGAACTGGCTCACTTTTTGTTGGAGAGCCTGCCTCCAGACGACGACATCGACGATGAGGCCGCTTGGGTCGAGGAATTGAACAGGCGGATGGAAGAAATCGACAGCGGCCAGGCGGTTGGCATTCCAGCCGAGCAGGTATTCGCCGAACTTCGACTCAAGTATCCGCGAGTTCACCGGCCCTAGTTTCAACGTCCGTTGCGCGATTGCTCACTGTCGATTCAACCGTTCGAGGTCTTCCATGAGCTTCCGCCATGTAAACGGCCTTGCCTACAGCCTGACTGCTCTCCTGTTGCTGCTGAGTGCGAACCGCGTCTCCGCCGCCGATCCCCCCAAGGAAGCCCCCGTCAGCTTCCACCGGCAGCTGCGGCCGATCTTGCAGCAGAAGTGCCAGGGCTGCCATCAGCCGGCGAAGCTGCGCGGCGGGTTGCTGCTTACCAGCTTCGACGGCGCTGCCAAGGGCGGCGACGGCGGCGTCCTGTGGATGCCTGGCAAGCCCGCCGAGAGCCTGTTGCTGCACTCGCTGAAAGGCAGCAATGGCCAGAAGCTGATGCCTGAAGGCGAGCCGCCGCTGGCCGCCGAGCAGATCGCGCTCTTCGAGAAGTGGATCGCACAAGGGGCCAAGGACGACACTCCCGAACAGTTCAAGCGCACGCTCGTCACCAAGGAAGCGCCGATCTACACCGCGCCCGTGACCATCACCGCGATGGCGCATAGCCCCGATGGGACGGCGCTGGCAGTGGCAGGCTATCGGGAAGTGCTGCTGCACAAGCCCGACGGCTCCGAACTCATCGGCCGGCTGGTCGGCCTGTCCGAGCGTATCGAGTCGATTGTCTTCTCGCCGGATGGCAACACCCTGCTCGTGGCCGGCGGCTCGGCGGGGCGCTTCGGCGAGTTGCAGTTCTGGGACTGGAAGAAGCAGAAACTGAACTTCTCGATCATGCCGTCGTTCGACACGGTTTACGGCGCCTCGTTCTCCAACGACGGCAAGCTCGTCGCCTTCGGCTGCGCGGACAATTCGCTGCGGATCATCGAAGCCGAAAAGGGCAAGCAGGTGCGCCGGCTCGACCACCATCTGGACTGGGTGTTCGGCACCGCGTTCACCATCAACGGCAAGTCGATCATCAGCGCCAGCCGGGACCGCACCGTCAAGCTCTGCGAGGTCGATTCCGGGGCGCTGATCGGCAACGTGACCACGCTCGATCCGACGCAGCCCTCCAGCGGGATGCGGCAGCTGATCCGCCGGCCGAACGCGGACCAGTGCCTGGCCGGCGGCGAGGACGGCATTCCGCGGCTCTACGGCGGTGAAGTGAAAGGCGGCGCGGGCGGCAATCTGATCCGCACCTA
>JAGVLI010000469.1 GCA_020054355.1 Planctomycetales bacterium
GCGCGTGGAAGTGGCGAACTTTCCCTTGATCGCCTGCGGCCGCATTCCCGGCCAGCCGTATCAGCCGATGGTCTTCCCCAGCCGCCAAGCAGCGGAGTCCACGGCGGCGGCGCTGGCCGGTTACCTGTGTCCGGCGGCGGATGCCGAGCAGGAGCTTTACACCAACCTGAGCATGTTCGGCCGCGAACCGCAGCGCTCCCCTTCGGGTCGCGGCTAAACACCGATCCTCATGCCCTACACCCCGATCCTCGCCACTCTGGGCTACCTCATGTCGGCGGACGGCCGGCAGGTGCTGCTGGTGCATCGCCATCGGCGGGCCGAGGACGCCCACCTCGGCAAGTACAACGGGTTGGGCGGCAAGCTGGAAGCCGGCGAGGACGTGGTCGCCGGCATGCGGCGGGAAATCCGCGAGGAAGCCGGCCTCGAATGTGACGTGCTGAAACTACGCGGTACGGTCAGCTGGCCCGGCTTCGGCCAGCAGGGCGAGGACTGGTTCGGCTTCATCTTCCGCATCGACCACTGGCACGGCGATGTGCCGACCGACAATCCCGAAGGCACCCTGGTCTGGGTGGACGTGGAGCGCATCCTCGACTTGCCGTTATGGGAAGGCGACCGCTATTTCCTGCCGCTGGTGTTCGGCACGGACGAACGGCAGTTTCACGGCGTGATGCCCTACCGGGATGGACGGCCGGTGAGCTGGTCGGTCAGTTTCGTCTAGCCGCGCCGACGGTCAGGTCTCGCGGTCGGCGAAGGCCACGTTGCCGGGGTTCACGTCGAGCATCTTCACGCCGTAGCCTTCGAGCACGCGCAGGATCGCCTGCACCTCGGGCCAGTGCCGGCCGAATTGCTCCTTCTTCTCCGCCCGCCAGTCCGCCCACACTTCCTCGGAAAAATCGGGCGCGTGGTCGAGATACGCGCCTGCGAAATCGAGCACGAAGGGCCGTTTCACCAGGGTCATCTCGATCACCCACAGTTCGTCGTCAAAACGCAGCATTTCGGGAACGTCGCAGCCGCGGATGCGGATTACGCCATGTTCTTTCAGCCGCAAGTAAACGTCGCGTTCCCGGATGTACTCCTGCTGGCGGCGCTGGACCTTGAGCGCCGACCGCGGGGCGACTACTTCGGTTCCCGGCTGACTTTCGGCGACGAATACGCTACCATGCATGCCATAGCCGAGTTGCTCCCTGAGCGACAGGCCGTGGCGTTGGGCGTATTCCCGGACTCGGTGTTCCATTTCAGCGGTGAGGCTCATGAGCGTTTCCAACCAAAATAACGGCAGTTACTCCGCCGACGTGCAGATGGAACTGAGGGTCAATGGCCGTGTCTTCGACGTCGGCCAGCTCGGACCTGACTTCGTCATCCTTCGCGACGCCACGGATCACCCTCCAGCCCAAGGGGAAATGATGCTCTCCATCGACGGCCACGTCAAGCGCTGGCCGGTGCAACTCCCCGACGGCGTGGCGGCGGGCGACGTGAAAACCCGCATCACACGCGGCTAACCGCGTCGCTGGCGGCTTCGCACGCTTGTGGCTTGGCACGTCCCCCCGCGAGGTCGCTCATGACTGCTTTCGCCCCTATCAAGCCCAAGAGCAAGAGCATCCAGCTCTACTACGAATCCCTCCAGGGCTTCGCCGCGCACAACGTCACGCACGAGCTGGCCGTCCGCTCCGCCTTCCAGACGCTGCTCGCCGATACCGCCAAGTCCCACGGCTGGCTGCTCGTCCCCGAACAGGGGCAGAAGAAGCAGGGCAAGGGCCGGGTCATCCCCGACGCCACCATCTACGATCAGTTCAAGCTGATTCGCGGCTACTGGGAAGCCAAGGACACCGCCGACGACCTCGATACCGAAATCTCCCGAAAGACCGCCAAGGGCTATCCGCTCACCAACACCATCTTCGAGGACACCCGCCACGGCGTCCTGTTCCAGGGCAAGAAGGAAGTGCTGCGCGCCGACCTGACGCAGCCGCAAGCCCTGGCCGACCTGCTCAACCTCTTCTTCGGCTACGTCCAGCCCGAATATCAGAGCTTCGAGGAGGCCGTCGCCGAGTTCAAGGACCGCGTGCCCGACCTCGCCGGCGGTCTGGCCGAAAAGATCAAGTCGGCCCACCAGGACGATGCGAAGTTCCAGGTCGCCTTCGATTCCTTCTTCGAGCTGTGCTAGCAGACGTTGAACCCGAACATCGCCCAGGCAGCCGTCGATGAAATGCTGGTCCAGCACCTGCTGACTGAACGGCTGATCCGCAAGATTTTCGACAACCCGGACTTCAGCCGGCACAACGTCATTGCCGCCGAGGTGGAAAAGGTCATCGACGCCCTGGTGAGCCACAGCTTCAATCGCGACGACTTTCAGAAATCGCTCGACCGCTTCTACATCGCCATCGAGAACGCCGCCCGCACCCTGCCGGAGTTCCGCGACAAGCAGCACTTCCTGAACACCGTCTACGAACGCTTCTTCCAGGGCTACTCGGTCAAGCTGGCCGACACCCACGGCATCGTCTACACGCCCCAGGCCATCGTCGATTTCATGTGCGCCAGCGTGGCCGAGGTGCTGGAGAAGGAGTTCGGCCTGTCGCTCGGTTCGCCCGGCGTCAACATCCTCGACCCCTGCACCGGCACCGGCAACTTCATCGTCAACCTGCTGCACCGCATTCCGAAAAAAGACCTGCCGCGCATGTACCGCGAGCAACTCTTCGCCAACGAGGTGATGCTGCTGCCCTACTACATCGCCGCCCTGAACATCGAACACGCCTATTACGAGCTGACCGGCAAGTACGAGTCATTCGAGGGTCTGTGCTTTGTCGATACACTGGACATGGCGGAGCACAAGGACACCTTCAGCTTCATGACCGAGGACAATACGAGGCGCGTTCAAAGGCAGAAGAAAACGCCGATTACGGTGATTATCGGCAATCCGCCGTACAACGTGGGGCAGATCAACGAGAACGACAACAACAAGAATCGGAAGTATAAGACGATTGATAATCGGATCAAGCAGACGTATGCCAAGGACTCCAAAGCCACAAGCGTCAGCAAGTTGAACGATCCCTATGTCAAGTTTTTCCGTTGGGCGGTTGACCGGCTTGAGGGACGCGATGGTATCGTTTGTTTGGTCACGAACAACAGCTTTGTGGAGCAAATCGCTTTTGACGGGATGCGGAAGCACTTGATGCAAGACTTTACGCACATCTGGCACTATCACCTCGAAGGGAATGGCCGTGAAAATCCAACCCTTTCTGGCACGCAGTATAACGTATTCGGCATTCAAGTCGGGGTCGGTATCACTGTGGCCGTTCGCAAGCAGAAGCATGCTGAACGCCGGCTTCTTTTTCATCGCTTGGACAAGCACTTGCGCCGAGAGGAAAAACTTAATCGCCTCGCCAAACAGGCGAAGTTGACCGGCGTTGAATGGCAGAGTTTGACTCCTGACTCACGCCACACTTGCCTGGTACCCGATCATGCGGACGAATTCAGCGCGTTGCTGCTCATAGCCAGTAATGAAGACAGGGCGACTGAATGGTCGAAGGCGCGGACGATATTCAAGGAATATGGACTGGGCGTGGCGACGCACCGCGATAAAGTTGTGTACGATTTTCAGCGGGCTACACTGGCAAGCAGAGTCAAAGATTTTATTGAAGCTTACAACGGCGAAGTGGATCGGTTTCGCCGCGCCCGGGGAACCCCCAATCTGGATGAGTTTGTGCGATATGAGAAGATCGTATGGGACATTGATCTGAAAAATCACATGCGACGCGGAGTTTATGCCGAGTTCAGCGACGAGAAAAATCGTAGCTGCTTATACCGCCCCTTTACGAAGCAGTATCTTTTCTTTGATCGAGTAGTAAACGCAAGAGTATATACTTTCCCCAGCATCATTCCGGTCGCCGGTGCGGAGAAGGAGAATCGTCTGATCGCCGTGAGTCAAATCGGCTACCGTTCAAGTCAGTACAGTTGTCTGATGACGAATCTCATAGCCGACCTTCATCTTTGCGCCAGCCTGGACGGCCATCAATGCTTTCCCTTCTATGTCTACGACGAAGACGGCAGCAACCGCCGCGAGAACATCACCGACTGGGCGCTGAAGCAGTTTCAGGACCACTACGGGAAGTTGCCGCTTGGGAATAGGCCGCTTGCTGACGCGCGCGGCTCGGAAAGGTGCGCCTTGTCGGAGCCGCGCGCGTCAGCAAGCGAAGCAGATGTGCGCTCGGAGCCGCGCGCGGCAACCAGCGGCGTGCGGGATCAAGCGCTCCCTGAGGGTCGCGGCCCCGAATCAAGCGGCGCTTCCCCAACTCCCCACTCCGACGCGCTGGCCTATTTCATCACCTTCCACACCTACGGTTCCTGGCTGCACGGCCGGGCCGAAGGCTCGGTCGATCCCCAGCACAACATCCCGGGAACACCGACCTTGTCCCCGGACGAAGAACGCGAACAGGCGGAGTATCGTCGCCTCAAGGCACCGCCGGTGTCGCTGGCCGCGAAAGCCCGCGGCGTGGTCGAGCGCACCGTGGGCGAAGTGTGTGCGCATCGTGGCTGGACGATGCACGCGATCCATGTGCGCACCAACCACGTGCATGTGGTCGTTACGGCCTCGGTGAAGCCCGAGAAGGTCATGAACGACTTCAAGGCCTACGCCACCCGCCGCCTGGTGGAATTCGGCTGCGTGCCCGCAAAGTCCAAAGTCTGGTCGCGCCATGGCAGCACCCTCTATTTGGTGTCCGTCCGGCCAACCGCGTCCCCGCCGGCCGGTCTGCGCGGGCAGCGAACGGCGCGGGGTGAGGCGGTCAGGTTTGGTGGCGACGGGGAGGAGCA
>JAGVLI010000588.1 GCA_020054355.1 Planctomycetales bacterium
AGCCCAGTAGCCACATCGACGCCCGCGCCGATGCCGCCCTGGTGCAGGTTGGCCCGGCCGCCGGAGGCCTTGGTCGGCAGTCGGAGCATGGCCATCACCGGCACGTTCTTGTAGAGGATGATGCGCAGGTCGCCGATGCCCTGATAGCTGATCGCCTCGAAGGCCGGATGCAGCAGGATGCGCTGTTGCAGCAGCGCTTCGTCGCTCCGGCCGCCCAGCGAATACAGTCCCGAAATAATGCTGGAGACTTGCTGGCGGATGTCCGCGAGCGTCAACCGTTCGCCATTGTGGCGCAGGAAGCAGTCGCCATCCCGGCCGGTGACGACCAGGATGCCGCGCCCGCCCGCCCCGCGGTCGGGCTTGATGACGAAATCGGCATGCCCCTCCAGCAACCGCGGCAGCTTGCTCATCGCGGAATGGACGGGGACCACTCCGAAGAGGTTGGGCGTCGGCACGCCGATTTCGCCGCAGAGTTGGTGCATGCGTTGCTTGCTGTCCACCAGCGGGAAATGGGCGCGCGGGTTGAGGTCGAGGATGCATCTGGCATTGCGCTGGTTCATGCCCAGGATGCCCAGCTCGCGCAGGCGTCGGAAGGCGGTCCACCACTTCATGACACTTGCGCCGGCGTGCGCGCCTCCTGGAGCAAGTCGCGAAACCGAAAAATCTCAGCTAGCCGATAGCCCGTGTAGCGGCCCAGCAAGAGCTGCAGCGCGAAGATCACGCCCAGCGCTTCGGGATAGGTGAACAGGAAATCGATCACCGGGGGCGGCAGCGCCACCAGGCTGACGGCCGCCGCCACGCCGAGCGTGCCCAGCAGGCTGCGCAGGGAACTGGTCGTCCCATCCTCGGTTTCCAGCATCCAGAAGCGCTCGATCAAGTGGGTCAATATCACCAGCGGAAACAGGGTAATGTACTTGGCCACCAGCACGCCGTACTGACTGGCGACGACGATGGCGGCCACCAGGAAGACCACGATTAACGTCAGCATGGCGGAGACGCGCGGCACTTGCAGCAGGTGGCAGCGATCGAGCAAGTGGCGCAACCCCCAGCCGATCAGGATGATGACCAGGAAGATGCCGATGACCCAGGGCAGCCCCAGCAGGGGCACGTTCATGAACATCAAGCCGAGCAAGGCCGGAGTGAATGTGCCGAACGTAGGCACGCCCAGGGCAGTGCGGCAGATGCTGACCACCAGCGCCGCCAGCGGCAACAGCAACAGGAACTTGATGAGGAACTGGTCGTCCGACTGCAAATTGTAAAGCGACCACTTGTGCCAGAAGCCGCGCCAGCCAGTCGCCGGATTCTCGTCTCCAGCCGCGAACGGCGCGTGCAAATCCTGGATGGTGAACTCGTAGCGGAGCTGGCCGTTCCGAACCCGGAAAATGTCGCTGTCGGCGACTTGCAGGACCAGGTACTTGTTGGGCAGGTGCCGGGAACCGAAATGGCGATGCGTCGGGCACATCGGCCACCAGTGATTGTTGATCCAGGCCTCGGCCCACCAGTGGGGCGAAGTCTCCTTGCCTTCGGCCAGGATCAGGCCGCCGACCAGTCGGGCCGAAATGCCCCGGTTGCGACACAAGGCGACCAGCAACCGACTTTTGTCGCGCGTATCGCCGCCCCCGCCGTGCAGGCATTCGAGGGCGGTGCGCGAGTTGAGCGTCGGCTCATTCATCAAGCCGGCGACATAGTCGTACAGGGCCTGCACCTGATCGACCGGCAGGTGCGGCCCCATCCCCAGCAGTTCGCGGGCTTGGGCGGAAATCTCCTTGTGATCGCTCTCGATGTCCGAGGTGGCGCGCAGCCATTGCCCCTCCTTCGGGGCAGCGTCGAGCTCGCGGCCGGTCATCTTCATGGCCTCGGTCGGCTGGCGCATCCCGACCCGGCAGCGGAAGGAATAGGTCAACAGGAAGGGCTGCGTGCCCTTGTCGACGCGCGCCGAGCGCCAGATCATTTCCCGGCGCTGCATCTTGCCCCGAGCCGGCGACAACTCCTTGCTCTGCGAGGCTTCGTCGGTAATGTGCTGGTGGCGAAAGTCGGGCGGCAGGCTCAGTGCCACCGTCCCTTCCTCGGTGCGCAGGCTGCCGCTGGCCACGATGGTGATCTTCCAGGAACTGGCGCCGCGCGGCCCCCGCAGGTCGTCGCCCAGCGCGTAACCCCGCAGACCCAGCAGCAGCAAGGAAATCACCGCGATCAGGATGGCGGTCACCACGGTCAAGCGCGTCTTCGACATCCCTTGCATACTCCGTCTGCGAATCGCCGGGTTGAAAACCTGACCCACGCTGGGCCGTGGGTCAGGTTTTCAACCTGACGTGGGTCAGGCTTTCCGCTGACCAGCTGCGAATCGTCAGGTTGAAAACCTGACCCACGGCCCAGAGGTCTCCGGATGAGGCACTGGTGAAGTGATTGCCCCGTCAACGCTCAACCTTCATATACCAATTCTACGGTCTGGCGGAATTCGCGCAGCAACTTTTGCCAGGTCTGATCGAGAGCGCTGCAGCTGATGAACGCGCGCGAAACAGCATGGCCGGCCGAATTCTGCTGGCATCATAACTGCATGGAAACTGAGCAGTTGCAGCCTGCATCTTTCAGACCATTTGGAAATGCAGGGGATTGTTTGACATCCCGGTATATTCGGTGCAAACTTCAGAAACCGTATCTTGTGACTGACTGTGCGCATCGGCACAATCGGACATCGGCAACCTCGCTCCACGAGGGATCGGGGGCGCGGCAAAACAGAGTCCCTTGACCTGTTGGCTCGACATTATACAGTCTAGCAACATCCGGAAGGCGCAAGGACGCCGAGTTCCACGCAGGAATGGACTGGACCCTCGCAAGAGCAAGCGACGAGCATGACGACCCCCCAAACGATGGATCGCCCCACCTTTCTGACCAATCTGCGTCAGAGCGGTCTGGTGACCGCCGAGCAGATGGCCAAGGTGGTGGGCCGTTTGCCCGATTCCAATCGCGGTCCGCTCGTGGCGCGGACGCTGGTCGAACAAGGTTTGCTCACCCGATTCCAAGCCGAGTTGCTGCTGGCCGGCAAGACCAGCGGCTTTTTCCTCGGCCAGTATCGGATCCTCGATCATCTCGGGCGCGGCGGCATGGGCCGGGTCTTCAAGGCCGAGCACATGACGATGAACCGCATCGTCGCCATCAAGGTGCTCGCCGCCCACTTGACCAAGACGCCCAAGGCCCAGCAGATGTTTCAGCGCGAAGTCCGCGCCGCGGCCCGGCTGGTCCACCCGAATATCGTCACCGCCTACGACGCCAACCAGGTCGGCGACCGTTCCTACCTGGTCATGGAATACGTGGACGGCCCGAACCTCGAACAGCTCATCAAGCAGCGCGGTCCGCTGCCCGTCGGCGTGGCTTGCGATTTCATCCGGCAGGCGGCCAATGGCTTGCAGCACGCCCACGAAGTCGGCATGGTGCATCGCGACATCAAGCCGGCCAACCTGCTCGTCCAGCGGCCCACGTCCAGCTCGCCGAACGCCTACTGCTCGGTCAAGATCCTCGATTTCGGCCTGGCGCGCCTGCAATCGTGGGGACCGGGCAAGCCGGGCGGCGAATCGATCATGGCGGCGGAGAATACCGTCCTGGGCACACCGGACTTCCTGTCGCCGGAACAGGCCCGGAACATGCACAGCGTCGATATCCGCTCCGACCTCTACAGCCTCGGCTGCACCATGCACTACCTGCTGGCGGGCAAGACGGTGTTTCCCGGCGGCACGACCCTGGAAAAGCTGGTTCGGCACAGCACAACGGAACCGCCCGGCATCGAGAGCATGCGCCAGGACGTCTCCCCGCCCGTCGCCGCGATTCTCCGCCGGCTGCTGGCCAAGAAGGCCGA